>NZ_JACLQL010000013.1:0-52929 GCF_016648635.1 Streptococcus sp. 21.1
TTTAAAGTTTTGGAACCTTTTCAAGTTTGTGGCAAGTCTGTTAAGACAACTTTTATATCTTAACACCCAATTTAGTTCTTGTCAATAGGGTTTAGTAATGTTATTAACCTTTTTTAGACTGAACTTTTTTGAATCCTTGATACAATACCCATCCAACAACTACACCAAAAGCATTCTGGCAGAAATTAGGAATCACTTCTGCGATTGAAGCTCCTGTTCCATACATAAATACTGAAGCAAGTGCATAACCACCCACCATCACAACTGCTGCAATCAGAAGACCTAGGATACGATAGTTCCCTTTAAAGCCAGCAAAATAACCTTGTGCACCATGGATTAACAAACTGATAAACATCCATTGCGGAGCAGATGATAGCAAATCTATCAGAAAAGCAGACAATCCGCCCACAATTGCCCCCTCTTTCTTCCCAAGATAAAAGGCTGTGAAGTAGATTCCTGCATCTACCAAAGTTAAAAGCCCTGTTGGAGTTGGAATTTTAGCTACGAATCCAAAGGTCACTGATAAAGCTGTTAAGATCGCTAATAATGTTAGCTCTTTTGTTTTCTTATTTTGCATATTGAACTACTCCAAATTCATTTGATTGTTTAATTGATTCATAAACAAAGGCTTTAGCATTTGCCACAGCTTCAGTTTCTGAACATCCTTTAACTAATTCACTAGCTATACTTGAAGCAAATGTACATCCTGCACCGGTATTGTTTTTATCCAACACAACTTCCTCAAACAATTTGTAATCTGCTCCATCATAAAAGACATCTATCGCTTTATTACCATCCAAGCGGTTTCCACCTTTGACAACGACAGTCTTAGCTCCTAATTCATTGAGATAGCTAGCCGCATGCTTCATATCATCAAGAGTCTTGACCTTTCTATCTATAAGCAGTTCGACTTCAGGTAAGTTCGGAGTGATAACCGTGATATAAGGGAAAATTTTAACCAATTCATCACGTAGTTGAGAAACTTCAACGTCATGAGTCTCCTTACATACTAAAACGGGATCCAAGACAATTGGAATATCAGAATGATTTTTAACAAAATCCAACGTTAATTCTGCGATCTCAACGTTAGGCAACAAACCAATTTTAATTGCTGAGAAGGGGACATCTTTTAGTGAATCAAGTTGTTGTTTAAAAACATTAGTATCAACCGGAATGACCTCAAAACCATTCTCAGTCATAGCTGTTAGACAGGTAAGAGCCACAAATCCATGCTGTTTATTTGTGGTAAATGTCGCTAAATCTGCATGAAGTCCGCCACCACTAAAAATATCATTCCCTGAAATCGCTAAAATCAACTCATTACTCATATCGTATCTCCTTTAAATACAAACCATTACCAGCTGTCGTTGGTCCTGCAAGATTACGGTCACGACTTTCTAACACTGTCTTAACTTGCGAAACAGGCATGCGACCATTGCCAATCTTCAACAAGGTGCCAACCATATTTCTAACTTGCTTATAGAGAAAACCATTACCAGAAAAAGTAAAGATATAAAATCCAGTTTTCTCATCGATAGATACACTAGCCTGGGTAATTGTGCGTACTTTATTTTCTACAGAAGTTCCTGAAGCTGTGAAGCCTGTAAAATCATGTGTACCGACCAAACCCTTAGCAGCCTCCTGCATAGGTGCTAAACTTAGAGGGTAGGGATAGTGGGTCGCATAATTACGCATCATGGGGTTCTTAGGTCGCCCTGCATCTACTAGGAACTCATAAGTTTTACTGTGCTTGTTGTATCGCGCATGGAATTCCTCCGATACAAGTTCGATACTAACAACATCAATATCATCTGGACATTGCGTATCTAAACCAAAACGTAACTTCTCTGGATCCCGCTCCTGAGGCAAATCGAAGTGGATAACTTGTCCATAGGCATGAACACCTGCATCTGTACGACCCGCTCCATGAACGGTGACAGGTGTACCGCTATTTAACCGTAAGAGAGTCTTTTCAAGTTCTTCTTGAATGGAACGTGCATTTGGTTGTCTTTGAAAACCTGAGAAAAGTGTACCATCATAGGAAATTGTCGCTTTGTATCTAACCATAGAATTATCATATCAGATTTTTTTAAGGATAAAAAGTAGGTCAATCGCCAACTGACCCCATACAGTTTTTGGCGTAAAGAAAAAGACGCATTAAGCGTCCTTCCTTTATAAATCTTCTAAGGCATCCTTTACTTTATTGAAGAAACCTTTTTTCTGTGGTGCGATTTTTTCATCACCACTTGCTTTGGCGAATGCAAGGAGAGCTTCTTTTTGAGCATCATTTAGCTTCGTAGGAGTTACAATCTTAACTGTAACGTGTTGGTCTCCTTGTGAACCTCCACGAAGACGTGGAGCACCCTTTCCTTTTAGACGGAAAGTTTTGCCTGTTTGAGTTCCTGCTGGGATGGTCATCTCAACATTTCCGTGAACCGTTGGTACTTCGACAGTGTCACCAAGAGCTGCTTGGACAAAGGAAATATTAAGTGTATAGTAAATCGTTGATCCATCACGCGTAAATTTATCGCTTGGATTAACATTGATGATTACAAAGAGATCTCCATAAGGTCCACCATTGAAACCAGCTTCACCTTGACCAGCAAGACGGATTTGTTGACCTGTTTCAACACCTGCTGGAATCTTGACAGATACTTTATGGCTTTGTTTTTCATGTCCTGTTCCATGACAAGTTTGACATGGCTCTTTAATTTCTTGACCTGTTCCATGACAAACATCACAGGTTACTTGACGACGCATCATACCAAGTGGTGTTTGCGTATCGACATTGATAACCCCTTGACCATGACAGCGACCACAAGTTACAGGGCTTGTTCCAGGTTTTGCACCAGATCCTGAACATGTCTTACATGTCGCTTCACGGTTGTAGTGAACTTCTTTTTCTGCACCAAAAATCGCCTCTTCAAAGCTTAAGTTGACACGGTACTGAAGGTCATCACCTTGACGTGGAGCATTTGGGTTACGAGTAGCACCACCACCAAAGAAGCTAGAGAAAATATCCTCAAAGCCTCCAAAGCCTGCACCACCATCAAAACCACCAAAGCCTCCTTGGCCACCAAAACCATTCGCACCATCTGGTCCGTATTGGTCATAGGCTGCACGTTTTTGGTCGTCACTTAGAGTTTCGTATGCCTCTTGGACCTCTTTATATTTTTCTTCCGCACCTGGTTCTTTATTAATGTCTGGGTGGTATTTCTTAGACATCTTACGATAGGCACGTTTAATTTCATCTTGAGAGGCATCCTTAGATACCCCAAGACGATCGTAATATTCGGTATTGTTCATACAAGATACTAAGAGCGAACAGAAAGCGACTGAAATTTAGGAAACCGACAAGAAATCCTGATTTCTTAGGAGGTTTATCTAATTTCCAAGCTTTCCGCTCGTGTTCAATTTCTCGAACTCTCTCTGTTCCTTTCTATTCTATTTGTTACGATACGAAGCACAAATATATCTTATATTCACTTCACTTATTTTAGCGAAAAACAGAGGCTGGTTTGCAACCTCTGGATTTCTTACTATCATTTACTAATTAGTCAGAATTGAGCACGCCCTAACCTCTTGGTGAAAAAGAGAAATCTTCCTAGAAACTAAAGTTTCTGGGTCGGATTTCCTATTTTCACTGTGAGGTTTTAACGGGCTTTGCATCTTATTTTTCAGTAAACTCTCCGTCTACGACATCGTCGCCTGAGTTATCTTCTGTTTGTGCACCTTCTGCTCCTGCTTGAGCTTGTTGTGCTGCTGCAGCTTGTTCGTAAAGTTTAACTGCAAGAGCTTGAGCTTTTTCGTTAAGAGCTTCCAATTTAGCCTTCATGTCATCAAGATTGCCTGATTCTTGAGCTTTCTTAAGGTCATCAAGAGCTGATTGAGCAGCATCACGTTCTGTATCGAAGCCTTTACCTTCTGTTTCTTTGATTGTTTTTTCAGTGGCAAAGATAGCTTGGTCAACTTCGTTACGAAGGTCTACTTCTTCTTTACGTTTTGCATCTGCTTCAGCATTTGCTTCAGCATCTTTCATCATCTTTTCAATTTCTTCATCTGTCAAACCAGAGTTAGATTGGATGACAATTGTTTGTTCTTTTTGAGTTCCAAGGTCTTTAGCTTTAACAGATACGATACCGTTCTTATCAATATCGAAAGTAACTTCGATTTGTGGGATACCACGAGGTGCAGCTGGGATATCAGTCAATTGGAAACGTCCAAGAGTCTTGTTATCTGCTGCCATTGGGCGTTCCCCTTGAAGAACGTGGATATCAACGGCTGGTTGGTTGTCTGCTGCAGTTGAGAAGACTTGTGACTTAGATGTTGGAATTGTAGTGTTGCGGTCGATGAGTTTTGTGAAGACTCCACCCATTGTTTCGATACCAAGTGACAATGGAGTTACGTCAAGAAGGACAACATCTTTAACGTCACCAGTGATTACACCACCTTGGATAGCAGCACCCATGGCAACTACTTCATCAGGGTTAACTGATTTGTTTGGTTCTTTACCAGTTTCAGCTTTAACAGCTTCTACAACGGCAGGGATACGAGTTGAACCACCGACAAGGATAACTTCATCAATATCTGACAAGCTCAAACCTGCATCTGAAAGGGCTTGACGAACTGGAGTTTTCGTACGTTCTACAAGGTCACGAGTCAAATCATCGAATTTCGCACGAGTCAATGTCATTTCCAAGTGAAGAGGTCCAGCCTCACCAGCAGTGATGAATGGCAAGCTGATTTGTGTTGAAGTGACACCAGAAAGGTCTTTCTTAGCTTTTTCAGCTGCATCTTTCAAACGTTGAAGAGCCATCTTGTCTGTTGACAAGTCGATACCATTTTCTTTCTTGAATTCTTCAACCATATGGTCGATGATTTTTTGGTCAAAGTCATCACCACCGAGTTTGTTATCCCCTGCAGTTGCCAATACATCAAAGACACCATCACCCAATTCAAGGATAGATACGTCGAATGTACCACCACCAAGGTCGAATACCAAGATTTTTTCTTCTTTATCAGTCTTATCCAAACCATAAGCAAGGGCTGCTGCTGTTGGTTCGTTGACGATACGTTCTACTTCAAGACCAGCAATTTTACCAGCGTCTTTAGTTGCTTGACGTTGAGCATCGTTGAAGTAAGCAGGAACTGTAATAACAGCTTTGGTTACTTTTTCACCAAGGTAATCTTCAGCATAACCTTTCAAATATTGAAGAATCATAGCTGAAATCTCTTGCGGTGTGTATTCTTTACCGTTTGCAGAAACTTTTTCAGAAGTACCCATCTTAGATTTGATAGAGATGATGGTATCTGGGTTTGTTACTGCTTGACGTTTTGCAGCGTCACCAACGATGATTTCACCATTTTTGAATGACACAACAGATGGAGTTGTGCGGTTACCTTCTGGGTTTGCGATAATTTTTGATTCAGTTCCTTCAAGAACTGCTACTGCTGAGTTTGTTGTACCTAAGTCAATACCAATGATTTTAGACATATGTTTTTCCCCTTTTTACTTAATTTCTATTTTGCTTTTTTATCTTTCATTCATAGTTTTCTGTCATTTCGGACAAGTTTTCAATTAATTATATACAACTACCATAGCTGGGCGTAAGACGCGTTCGTGGAGTTTATACCCTTTTTGGAAAACTTGTGCAATCGTATCTGCTGGATGTTCATCATCTGCAGGCATTGTTTGAATAGCCATGTGGAAGTTGTGATCAAAATCACCATCTGCTTGGATTTCTTCAATCCCTTCCTCTTTAAGAGCATGTACTAAACTTTCTTGCACCATTTCCAAGCCTTTTTTGACATCATCAGTCAAGCCCTCAACGGCAAGAGCACGTTCAAGGTTATCAAGTGATGGCAAAATCGCTTTTGCCAAATCTTGGCTACGATACTTTTGCAATTGTTGACGTTCTTCATTGGCACGTCGCTGAATATTTTGCATTTCTGCATGGGCACGAAGGTATTTATTTTCAAATTCTTCGGCACGCACTTGTGCTTCTTCAAGCTCAGAAGGTTCGCTTACTTCCTCTGCAACTTCTTCGGTTGTCTCAGTAGCTTCCTCTTCTTTCACTTCTTCTTTTTTAATATCTTCAGTCAAGGCATACACCTCTTTCTATACTTTTTAAATGTTATATCTTAGCTAACTTCATAATGGTTACTATTGAGGTAACGGTAATAATCCGTCAACTTCATAACCAAAACTCTACTAATAACATTGACCAAACTAACCATGCGACGATAATCCATTTCAACTGGGCCAATCACATGCATGAGCGCCATCCCACGATAAGGAATCAGGAATTTATGACTCATAACTGTGACATTTTCAAGCGCTTCTTCAGTTGATTCTGCAACCGAAATCTTGGTCACTTCATCATCGGAGATAGCTGATCGAAGCTCTAGTGCCACATGTTGTGGATTGTCCAAAAATTGATAGGTTTTTAAGTCGGCATAGGTCAGTGATGCAACCTTACCTTCGATGAAAATCAATTCCTTAAAAAGTTGTGAAAAGATATAATCAAACAAATCTAAAACATTATCTGTTATCTTGAAATACTTTTGCACAATCTGAGGAATCTCAGTTCTCAATCGGTAATGGATATCTAAGACAGTGTTTCCCAAAAAACGTTCTTGAACAAGCTTATGAAGAATTTCCAAATCACTAGACAAGAAATTTTTTGGAATAGCAAACTGAACTGTCACAGGCTTAGATTCATCTAGAGTAAGAACCGCTAAAGCGTCGTGATTGGATAGATGAACAATGTCAAATCCAGTCAGACGTTGTCGTGTCGGTTCCACATCTTGAATCACTGCTGTGCATCCTGTCATTTCTGCCAGCAGCTTTGCCGCTGCATCCAAGATATCTTCAAGTTTAAAAGCTTCAAAGTCAAAAGCTTTAACCACTTGATAAACATCTTGTTCATCAATCGTATCAAGATTCAAAGAATTAGCGACAAAATACTGGAAACCTGCTCGGCTTGGCATACGCCCACTAGAAGTATGAGCTTTTTCAAGATAGCCCATTTTTTCTAGCTTGGCCATGTCATTACGAATAGTCGCTGAACTCGAATCAATTGATTCTTGTAATGCTTTAGAACCAACCGGTTCATGTGTACGAGTGAACATCTCAACTATCAAATTCAAAATAGTGTTTTGCCTTTGCGTAATCACGATGTCACCTCATTTCTATTTATTAGCACTCTAACACATCGACTGCTAACTTATGATTCTATTATACACCTAAACTTGAACATGTCAACCCAAAAAACCAAAAAATTAGCACTCTTTTTATAAGAGTGCTAAAAATACATCTTAAGACCTAGAAAAGCAAAAAAAGAGCACCTCAGAGGCACTCTAATCTTATCAATCATATTTTGACAAATGATAGGTCTCAATAATAGATATGAGGTGTTTGGCATAATCCGGATCACTGCTAAAACCCGCAGCTTGTAGTTTTTCTGCCGCAACTTTATAACTAGTCGTTCCTGCCACCTCTTTATAGGTCGACTCGCCCCATGTTCCTTGGCGAAGTCCTTCTAAATAAGTCATCATAGAACTTGACCAATCCTTAAAAACTGCAAAATCCACCTTTTGGTATTGCCACTTCCCTTTACTGTAGATACTATCCTTTAAACGAATACGTTCTTGACCTGACTGAGCAGGGAGACTGTAGATGTTGTGATATTTAACAGATAAAAGACTGCTACCATAATTTGACTCATATGCAGCTTGACTAAGGAGAATAGACGCAGGTACACCATAGTTTTTAGACATCTTTTGAGCTGTTGGAGCTAAGGTCTCAATAAATTCTTGCTGTGTGTAAGCAACCTTTACCGCACGCGCATTATCATCTGTAGAGGCATGAAGAATCAAAGGTAAGAGAATACCTAAAGCAAAAACAACAACTAAGGTAATGAAGGCTTTTAGTTTAAAACGTCGTCTCACTTAGCTTTCTCCTTTAATAATGCCAAATATTCCTCCAAAGTAAGATTATGTTCAGTCATATACTCTGCTGACTCTTTACCAACATAGCGGAAATGCCAATCCTCGTAGCCTACACCCGTTGACGATGCTTTACCATCTGGAAAACGAAGAACAAAGCCATATTTCGGCGCCAATTCTTTGACTTTAGCTACTGTATCTGGATCTGCTTCATTTAAGCTATCTACAGTACTCATATCAATCGCAAGACCTGTCTGGTGTTCACTCGCTCCTGGTGGTTGTGAATAGGTTTGAACCTTTTTCTCCGCCTGAGACTCCGTCAAACTTGGGTCAGCAGCCATTTCCTGCTGAACATAACTGTTATAAAGTTCTGTCTGATAAGCAACACTACGATAACCTGATATCAAGTGATAACTTGGATCAATTTCTTGAGCAGCTGCTAAAAACTCCTTAACGTTCTTAGCAATTCTTGCATCTACAGAAACACCATCGACATCAGCAATCTCAGGGTTAAGTTCTTTAGACTTATTATCTCGATTTACCAAAAGCAATTGCCAGTCTTTAGGCGATACATCAGGTAGTCCCTTTGTATCCTTGCTTTGAGTCGCATCGGTAGCTTGTTTACTACTTTTTGTTATTGACGATCCATTGGTTTGTTGGACTGTATGGCTGACACCAAATACTGAATAAAGTCCTGCTGCAACTAAAAGAACTGCAATTAAGACACTACTGATAACCAAAAACCAGTTGGTTTGCTTTTTCGCCTGACGGCGACTTGGATAGTTATTTTTTACCATTTTCTTTTTCTATTATCTCTCGCCCAACCTGACGATAAGTCATATCGCCAAGTGCTTCTAATGTAAATTTACCATTTTCATAAGCAACAACAGTAACCGAACCATTGTCCAATGAAGGATGCTCGACAGAAGGATCAATTAACCAAGCAAAGGTTGCAATGGTCATGCCGTGACTAACGACGATAGCATTACCGCCACCAGACCTCTCAAGATTTTCTGCAATAGCTGTGAACCCCTCTAAAATACGTTTTCTGAGCACTTCCCAAGGCTCTGCCCAACCAGCTGTATCCACATCAAGGATACCTTGTGCAAGCTCAGGATAAGTTACCTCATGCAAATCCTTACCTTGAAAAGCATCTGTTCTCGGTAGCACACCGTAGAAAAGTTCACCATCATAGCCACCATCTAAACTACCAAAACACCACTCACGAATACGTTTGTCACGTTTATAGGGAATAGTTTCTAAACCCGTCTCACGCAAAATGATATCCATAGTTTGAATCGTTCGACCTGAATCACTAGAATATGCAGCTTTAAAAGGAATACCTGCCGCTTTCAGACCTACCCCCAATTCACGAATACCTTCTTCACCGAATGGGGTCAAAGGGCTATCAGACCAACCTTGTGCACGACCAATGGTGTTAAACATCGTTTTGCCATGTCTCGCAATATATAACCTAACCTTACTCATAGCGCCCCTTCTTTCCGTCATTTTTGAATTCATTATAGCACAAATCCCCTCGACTATCTAGCCAGCGAGACCATCAGAAAATGCCTTACCAATTGGCAAAGCATTTATCATCCGTTTAGTTTTTAAAGCTGTGAACAGGAGCTGGGATTTGACCACCACGCGCAATGAAGTCAGCCGATGAAGCTTTGTTTACCTTCATTACCGGTGCATACCCAAGAAGACCTCCAAGTTCCAGCATGTCACCTTCCTTACCATAAGGAATAATACGAACAGCTGTTGTTTTCTGGTTAATAACACCGATAGCCGCTTCATCAGCAATCATGGCCGCGATTGTAGTATCTGGCGTATCAGCAGGAATAGCAATCATGTCTAGACCAACAGAACAGATGGCTGTGATAGCTTCCAATTTTTCAAGGTTGATATGACCAGATTTAACAGCCGCAATCATCCCCTCATCTTCAGAAACTGGAATAAAGGCACCTGACAAACCACCAACTTGATTACATGCCATGATACCACCTTTTTTAACTTGGTCATTAAGAAGGGCTAGAGCTGCAGTAGTACCATGTGTACCAACAACTTCAAGACCCATCGCTTCAAGGACACGGGCTACTGAATCACCAACTGCTGGTGTTGGTGCAAGAGACAAATCTACAATACCGAACTCGACACCAAGACGTTCACTGGCCATTTGACCAACCAACTGACCAACACGTGTGATTTTGAAGGCAGTCTTCTTAACTGTTTCAGCTAAAACATCGAAACTTTCGCCTGGAACTTTCTCAACTGCACGTTGCACAACACCAGGACCTGAAACCCCAACATTGATTACAACATCAGCCTCACCAACACCGTGGAAGGCACCTGCCATAAATGGATTATCTTCAACCGCATTGGCAAAGACAACCAATTTACCTGGACCCATTGGATCTGCCTGAGAAGCCTCTTTGATGATACGTCCCATGTCACGTACTGCTGTCATGTTAATACCGGTCTTTGTTGAACCAATGTTGACAGACGAACAGACAAAATCAGTATCAGCAAGCGCACGTGGAATAGAATTGATAAGAATCTCATCACCTTTTTGGTACCCCTTTTGAACGAGCGCAGAGAAACCACCAATAAAGTTAACGCCGATTTCCTTAGCTGCTCGGTCAAGCGCCTTCGCAAAAGGTACATAGTCTGTAGCATCTGTTGCCGCACCGATGATTGAAATCGGAGTAACAGATACACGTTTATTAACAATCGGAATACCAAGTTCAGCCGCAATCTCGTCGCCAACAGTTACCAAATCCTTAGCCTTAGATACAATCTTGTTATATACTTTTTCCGCTGCCTTATCGATATCTGAATCGATACAGTCTAGGAGTGAGATTCCCATGGTAATGGTACGAACATCAAAATTCTGTTCCTCAATCATGGCAATGGTTTCTGTGACCTGTTTAATATCCATTTTAAGCTACTCCTATCTTACAAGTTGTGCATCGCATCAAAAATCGCTGAACTTTGGATGTTGATTTTAACGTTCAATGACTCACCAAAGGCTTCCAATTCAGCACGTAGGTGTGTAAAATCTTGTTTGCCTTCCGATGATACAACCGCCATCATGGTAAAGAATTCATCAAGGACTGTTTGAGAAATATCATCAATATTCAAGCCAAGTTCTGCCACCTTAGTCGCAACACCCGCAACAATACCTGCTTTGTCCTTACCTACAACTGTAATAATTGCTTTCATGAGAAGCCTCCATCATTTTATTTTGTATAATTTTAGCATATTTTGATTAAAAATGCTATTTTTTATGAAAATTGCCTCTTTTTTCTTGAAAAAGACGAATGTTTCAGCAACATTTAATCATTATCGTTTATGAAAAATCCTCTCTTTGACCTAACTACTTGTGGATAAACTTGTTCACAACCTAAATAATTTCCTTCTTTTAAAACCTTGAAAAATCAATATTCAACACAGTTGACAGACTTATCCACACCTGTGGATAAGTCTGTGGATAACTTGTCGATAAACAAAAAATACCGCCAAATTTAGGCGATATCTTAGCTTTATTTCCATTTTAAATTAACATGGGCATTCATTTCTTTATAGGCAGTATCGATACGTTCTTTGGTCTCTTCATCTAGTTTATTTCTATATTTACCACCTTTAATGAAATCCTCTAAAATAAAAGTTTGGTAAGTATACAAAGGATACCCCTCTGGCGAAGTTGTTCCTTTAGGCGTACGGTTAACCCAAGTCGGATGTGCTTGAGCCGTCTTAATCGTGGTTTGACCATTCTTTTTCTCAAGGGTCACATCCATTAAGACACCTCTCTCTGTCCACTCTGCACTATCCACACCATCCATAGTCTCTATGCGCTGGTTAGAGATAAAATTCCCCATTGAGTAAATAATAAGTTTTTGCTGCCCATCCTTTTTAACCACCTCTGAAGGCTCAACCACATGAGGATGACCTCCAAAGATAATATCGGCACCCCAATCAATCATCTTATGATAGAGTTTAACCTGTTCATCTGTCGGTTCCAAACGATACTCAACACCCATCTGAGGCATGATAACCGTGATATCTGCTTCTTTTTCTGCACGCTGAATCTCAGCTTTCATACGTTTTTCATCCAAATTCGATAAGTGGTCTGCAACCTCTTTATCCGTCAAGTTCGACTCTAGGCCATTGTAACCATAAGCATAGGAAAGTATTGCAACCTTGATACCATTAACATTCTTGATGAGGAGTGGCGCCTTGTCACGAACTGGCTTTTCATAAACACCAACAGGATCAATGCCCACCTCTTTAAAAGCATCAGCCGTTGTAAAAGCCCCCTCTAAACCAGAATCCAAGATATGATTATGAGCCAAATCCATAACATCATAGCCAGCATCCTTAATAGCTGCGGTCACTGATTGAGGAGCATTAAACAGAGGATAACCTGACAAGGGATAGTCAGGATTGATAGTTCCCTCAAAATCACCCAAAACCAAATCAGCCTGCTTTAACCACGGCTTCACATAAGTAAAATTCTCCGTGAAATCATAGCTACCATCTGCCTGCAGGGCACTCATATAGAGACCGTCATGATAGAGCAAGTCCCCATTAGCCATGATACGTGCTGTCTGTATCTGGTTCGAGGCATTCTTTTGCTGTTCGTTCTTACTATGAACAATTAAAATCTCAAGAAAAAGCAAACCTAAGACAAGAGCAATTAACCCCATCAAAATCTTATTAGTCATCGCATTGTCACGCTTTTTAGCCTGGCTCTGTTTCATAATACTCTCCTTTTTCATACTTCTAGTGTACCAAAAAAACTTATCCATTGATGATAAAAAAGATTAATAAACGGTTACATCTCAATTCCACGACGATTGAAAAGATCAGTTTTCTTAGACAAGATAAAAAACTCTACTTCAGTATGAAGTAGAGTTTTGTTAATGATTAGCGTGTTGGTGTGTATTCCAAATCTTTACCGTGTTTAGCTACAAAATCAGACATTTCAGAGTCTGGAATTTGACGTAAGTAGAGATTGGCACGAATTGTTTCATCTTCCTCACGACAAGTCGAAAGAACGAGGTATTTATCTGAAGCACTAACCTTCAAATCCTTGTTTTTAACACTTGCTTGATCATAGATAATATCCAACTGTTGTTTAAAGTCTTTATCGCTTTCAAATGATGTACGATAGAAAGCTGTATCTTCAGGCACAATTACCATAGCAAGTGCTTCGTAATAGTACTTACGTTGAGGTGTCTCAATAACAACATATTTGTGTTTGTCAAAGAATGACTGATCACTATAGTAGTTAACGTCGTTGAACATACGACTATCAGCAACCTTACTTCCTCGAGCATGACCGAAGAGCCAAGTCAAACGATCGCTGAAATCTTTCTTATTGTCTGTATCCATGAAGACAGTTCCCAAATATGGAACGTTTCCTCCATCGAATGTTTTATCTAAATAGGTTGAATTGTCCGTTGTTTGAACAACCGGCTCATCCAATTTAGTCCCTGGTGCATAGACATAAGCGATAGTATCAGGGTTTGTTGCCTCAAGACCATCAAATTTATTTTTGAGGTAAGCTTTCTCCTCATCTGAAACTTTATAAGTGTTTGCTTTTTTAGTCGTTAAAACACTCTTAACACCATTAGAGGATGATGCTGTTGGAGACATAAACTGGAAGCCAAGGAAGATAGCCAAAGCAGCAATTACTACGGCAGAAATTCCAGCAATCAGTTTATTGCGAGATCCATTAGATTTACGATTGTGATTACTCATGAAATGTCAAATCCTTTTCTTTATCCATAGAAAAATATCACCGAAGCTTGAGCTCCAGTGATATTCTTTTTTAACAATAACAGTTAATTATTTAACTGCTGCTGTGTTTGGAAGAGCTTTAGCGTCAGCTTTAGCTGCTGCTGGAGCTTTTTGTTCTGCAGCTTTAACAGCTTTAGCTTCTTCTTTAGCGTCTTTGTTAGCGTTAGCTTTATCAGTAACTACAAATTCATCTTTGATGATGTTTCCGTTAGCATCACGTTTTGGTTCGATGTGTTCACCAGCATCTTCAAATTTTTGTTTAGTTGAATCTGCGTCAACGTTGTTAAGACCATCTTTAGCAGCTTGAGTAAGACCACCTTCGTTGTTTGTGAAGAAGTCACCACCAGTTGCTTCAGTTTTGTTATCAAGGTTTCCAGTGTGAACGTTACCGTCGTTAGCGAAAACTGCTGCTGATGAAGCGAATACTGCAAGAACTGCAGCTGATGTAAGCAATACTTTTTTCATAATTGTTTCTCCTCTAATGGATTATTATATATTTAGTATCAGGACCTCCCTGACATTTATAGATTATAACACTATTTAGAGATATGTCAACAATTTTTAAAAACTTTTTTAAATTTTTAATATATCCTACAATTCCTACAAACAAAGGGTTTTTGAAGTCTGTTACCAAATAGTAATAATTAATCATTTTTAATTTTAATGTTATTTTAGGTAATTTATTACGTCCTCTGCTAAGTTTAAATACAAATTTAAATCATATATAAAAGCATAATTTGTAAAATATACATTCATTATTATGTGAAGTTTTTTGGCCAAAAATCAAGAGATATTTAATAGACATATAAAACCCTTTACTGATAATATGTTTGAAGTATATAACAATACCATCTTTCAAATGAATGTACTCATTCACTTTGAGCGCTTTTGTATGATAACTACATAATATGCAAGACCTCAAAATTGAATAGATTAGAGAAACATTAGCATTTTTGAAAGTATTTCGGCCTAAAAAGTTCTATTATTGGGTTAAAATGCTTGAAAAATAAACTATTATCTTATTTTTAAAAGCGTTTCAACTAAGGTGAAGTCAAGAAAATTCCTTTGAAAACACTCCCTCTTACCAAGACCTCTTCTCAGAATAACAAGTCTCCAAAAAACTAATACACAAATCAATTGGATTATTTTACTTCTCTTATTTCAGACGAAATAGTTCTTCCACTTGTTTATTAAAGACTTGTGCTATTTTTAAAGCCATTTCCAACGAAGGGTTGTAGCGGTTATTTTCTAAGTGAACAATCGTTTCTCTCCGTATTCCTACTTGATCTGCTAAATCTTGTTGAGTCATACCATAAGCTTCCCTTACTTCTTTCAAGTTAGTCTTTATTTTACTTTCTTTCGCCATATTTCATCCCCTTTTTTCAATGATAAAGTAAGTAATGGCAAATAATAAGAGTAAAAAAGCCACCAAAATATAAAGAAATCCAGCATTCAAAACGAAAACTTTACAGACGGCTATCAAGGTTGCAATTCCCAATAATATAAAGATTGCTATTGTAAACAAAATGGAAGAGGACTTTGCAATATTTCTATAAAATCGTTCATCAGGTTCTTCATTAATTCTCTTGAATAAGAAGTAAAACATTAATAACAATTGAACACTTAATCCAATTCCTAACATTATATTCTTAATCAAAGAACCAGGAGTTAGAAGCCAAACTCCAATTGTATAGATCGATGACGAGAGAAGTACAAGCACTGTATATAATTTTGCAGTAATCCCAAACATATTTTTCTCTTTCTTTTGATAGGTTGATTTTGAGAGGACCGATTGCATCGTACAAGCCAAATACGTAGGAAGCCAAGACATCGTCATAATAGCACCTTTTGCTAGAATCGGTAGGTGATTCCCCAGCAATAAAACTAAACATACAACAATAAGCACGCTAGCGATATAAAGGATTATCTTTAAGTTCTTCGACATTTTCATTTTCGTCACCTTCTTTCACCATGTTATAAATACATCACACCTTATCTGTTATAAATATATCACATTGTTATAAGAATTTCAAGATGAAGACAAAACTCTAGTAAAATTTTGAACAATTTTTCAGAAATCTATACAAAAAAGCACCCATGAGGTAAACTCTTGATTGCTTTGAAACGTTGATATAATCGTATCGATTAACGTTTTGAGTGCAGTGGTTACCATCCAATCAAATGTCGCTTCGCTTGTTTTCTTGGGGCAACTATGCATAGCATATCTCTATGCGACTAAAGTCGCTAGAGCTATCCTAATTGTGCACCGCTAATTCTCATACAAAAAACACCTTGCAAGTTGCAAAGTATTTTCGTTTGTATTGTGCTTCCCAGCAACGAATTAACGTTTTGAGAATTGTGATGCTTTACGAGCTTTCTTAAGACCTGGTTTCTTACGTTCAACCATACGTGCATCACGAGTAAGAAGTCCAGCGCGTTTCAATGAATCGCGGAAGTCTGGATCTACTTGAAGAAGTGCACGAGCGATACCGTGACGGATCGCACCTGATTGACCAGCGTATCCACCACCTACAACGTTAACGTGTACGTCGTATGAACCTTCAGTTGAAGTAACTGCGAAAGGTTGGTTGATAACGAGACGAAGGTCTGCGTGTGGGATGTATTCTTCTACATCTTTTTTGTTAACTGTGATTTTACCAGTACCTGGAACCAAACGTACGCGTGCAACGGCGTTTTTACGGCGTCCTGTACCTGCATATTGTGCTTGTGCCATTATATTAGTGCTCCTTTCCTCTTAGAATTAGATAAGTCCTGAGATATCAAGTACTTCTGGTTGTTGTGCAGCGTGAGTGTGCTCACCGCCAACGAAGACTTTCAATTTCATACCTTGTGCGCGTCCAAGAGTGTTGTGTGGAAGCATACCTTTAACTGATTTTTCAATCAAACGAACAGCATTTTTAGAACGAAGTTCACCTGCTGAGATTTGTTTCAATCCACCTGGGTACATTGAGTGAGTGTAGTAGATCTTATCAGTTGCTTTTTTACCAGTCAATTTGACTTTTTCAGCATTGATAACAATTACGAAGTCACCTGTATCAGTGTGTGGTGTGAAAGTTGGTTTGTTTTTTCCGCGAAGTACGCTAGCAACTACTGCAGAAAGACGTCCAAGTGGCACATCAGTTGCGTCAACGACATACCATTTACGTTCAACTTGGCCTGGTTTAGCCATAAATGTTGTTTTGTTCATGATTTCTCCTATATATAGTTCGATTTTTGTTTACGAGTGATGGGTGTTCCTTCCCATCGAAAAGTATTTGGAAGGTTCCGGGGCCTTTCAAATGGGGTAAACAATACCGTTTAACATAATATCAAAAAAACACGTCCAAGGCAAGTCATTTGGAGGTGTTTTTCTTTTATTTTTTGTATTTTTTTAGTCTCTAATTTTATAAGGTGTAAGACTAGAAATCATACCTAATTAACCTCTAAGGGGGTACAAATTAATCCTCAGATTCCCAAAAAAGCTGGTCTAAAGTTTTGTCCAGAGTTTTGCAGATAGCAATACACAGATTTATAGTCGGGTTGTAGTCTCCCTTTTCAATAGCTGAGATAGTCTGACGAGAGACTCCTATAGCATCTGCCAACCCCTGTTGAGTGAGATCCTTTGCTACACGCGCTGACTTCATTTTTAAATTTTTCATTTAAAAAACCTACTCTTCGTCTTCTAGCTCTTCCAAACGGTTTTTCTTAATTCTTTTAATAATAACCCAGCAGTCACAAATAAGGGTCAAACCCAATGTCAAAAATGCTACACTACTCATAAGATTCTTCCCTATCTTAAACGACTGAAATAGACTTAAGAGGCCCATTAGCAATATAAAAATTCCCAAAAAACACATTACCCAGGAAATTATAAGCATCTTCTTCTCAAGTTTTTTGTCTAGCAACCATGGATGCCCATTACGTGATACGCTGTGAACTAATACTAGGCACATAGAACCAAAGAAAGTGATGATTAATAGTGACTGCACTAATTCGACGGAGTGTGTCTTACTAGCAACCATAATCGTTACAAACATACCAAGCATGGCTATCCAATAACCTCTAGCAGAAGATTCTCCGCTGATCAACTGAGCACGTTCATCCATCTTGCTAGCTACTTTTTTCTTTGACTTCTTCATTTTGTTTCCTCCATTTTCTAGATTCATTATAGCATTATTTTACGTTATGTCAAATATATCATTCATTTTGTATATATTATCTTTTTATATTCTATTAATCTATCATTTCAGAAAACAAAAATCAGATAGGAAATCCTATCTGACACTTTTTCTATCTAACTTCTTTACCAATCGTAAAGACGGCCAAGGTATCTGGTCCAACGTGGGTAGAGATGACTGGCCCAAGTGGCATAATGAGAACTTGCTCAATGTCGTCAACTGCTAACAATTGTTCTTTTAGATTCTCCGCCGCTTCAATATCATTGGCATAAGCGAGAATTGCTGTGCTATGTCCAATATCCTGAGTAGCTTGCAGCACCATTTCTTTAATGGCTTTTTTACGTCCACGGATTTTAGCCAGAGGAACCAACTTGCCTGAAGCATCTAACCAAAGGAGAGGTTTAATATTAATCAAACTACCAATAATAGCTGAGCTCTTTGAGAGACGTCCCCCACGCATCAAATGGTAAAGATCGTCAACCAAGAAGTAAGTGCGTAATCTTGGCAAAATAGCCTCAATCATGGCTTTCGTTTCAGATAAGCTCTTACCTTGGTCACGAGCTTCTGCCGCCAAGATAGAGAGATGACCTTCCCCACCTGCTGCCGCTAGAGTATCTACAATCTCAATGACAGCTTCTGGGTATTCATCCAAAATCATGTCACGCGCCATAACAGCACTTTGATAAGTACCTGAAAGCACTGATGAAAAGGCAATATAAAGAAGGGCATCACCATTTTTGGCGTGACGACGAAAAACCTCTTCAAATTGACCAACATTCACTTGACTAGTAGTCGGCTGACTGCCTTCCTGCATACGTTCCAAGAGACGGTCACTCGTTAAACGGTTAGGACCAACGGTTTCATAGGCAATATCATCAAGCGTAATGGTCAAACCAACGAGCTCTACCTTATTCTCCTGAGCCCATTTTTCATCTAGATCTGCTGTAGAATCTGTCAAAATGTTAAATGTCATATGTCCCTCTATTCTATTTCATTTAAAAGGTCCTGTAATTTCCCTAATTGTGCATCGTCCCATGGACGTAGTTTTGGTGTCTTTAAGTCAATATGTGCCGACATCTTGTCTAAGTCAGACTTAACAGTATTGACACGCTCTTCCAACTCACGCGCCGAAACACGCAAAGCTCCTTGTGAAAAGATAGCCCACTGTTCATTTAAGTCACTAGTTGCTACTTCAACTAAATTTTGAACAGTATTCATCTCAGCCGCTGCGCGCTCAATATAGCTATCTGCTGTCTCATCTTCCTCAGTAAAAATAACACTGATACGATACTGATCATAACGCTGACGGCTCCCTGGAACAAACTGGGCATCAAACACACAGATAATATCAATATGTTCAAAGTTAGCATAATGATTGAGCTTACGAAGCAATGTTTCACGAGCTTCATCAAGCTGATTGGTCTTAAAGAGTTGACGGGTTTCTTGCCAAAAGGCAATCATATTATAACCATCAACTAGAAGTATTCTTTTTTTCATAGTTACAATCGGTTTCGATAAACTTCATACATGAGAACTGCTGCTGCCACACTGGCATTAAGGCTCTGCACATGACCACTCATGGGTATAGTAATCATCTCATCCACTTGTTTCTTGATGTTAGCAGAGATTCCCTTACCTTCATTACCAATGATAAGGGCAACCTTTCCAGCTGTATTCCATTTATGAGATGGGGTCCCATCCATATCCGTTCCAAACACCCAGAAGCCTGCTTCTTTAAGCTTATCAAGAGTTTGGCTAAGATTAGTCACTCGGGCAATGGGAATATGCTCCACGGCCCCTGTTGATGTCTTGGCAACGACAGGTGTTACCCCCACAGCACGATGCTTAGGAATAATAACTCCTGTCACCTGAGTAGCATCAGCTGTACGTAGGATAGAACCAAAGTTATGAGGGTCGTTAAGTCCATCTAAAATGAGGACTAGAGGATTCTCCTCTTGTTCAGCCTTATCCATAATAACTGAGAGCTCAGAATAAGCGAACTCTGACACACGAAGAACAAAACCTTGATGCACAGCCCCACCTGTCATATCAGACAAGGTTTTCTTAGGTGTCCAAGAGATGGAAACCTTCTTTTCAGCTGCCAAGGCCTTAATGGCATCAACATTTTTCCCTCGAAGATCATCTTGAATATAGAGTTTATTACCAGTATTTGCTTCTAGACTCTCTGTTACGGCGTGCACACCATAAACAATGTCTAGACTTGATTCTTTAGTTGTTTTCATAAGCTAATTCTATCATAAAAAAAGCCCTCTTACGAGGGCAAAGCATGTTAAATAAATGTAATTGCTGCTAGATAAAGCACTAGGAGAACTAGAACAACAGTTGCAGCAGCCAAAGCTTGCTTACCAATTGTATCTGGATCTGAGATTGATTCTGCAATCTTTCTCGCAGCTTGAGTAATGGTTTTACCTGCTGCTTGGAAGATATCAATTGAACCTGTGCTTGTTGAACTATTTCCAGAAATCGCTGAAGACCAACCACTCAAAACCACAGCAATTTGTTCTGCTAATTGCTGTGTTAACGCTCTAGTTGTCTCAGCCAACTCATTAACAGCCGTAGCTT
The DNA here is from genome assembly GCF_016648635.1 of Streptococcus sp. 21.1. Classification (NCBI taxonomy): domain Bacteria; kingdom Bacillati; phylum Bacillota; class Bacilli; order Lactobacillales; family Streptococcaceae; genus Streptococcus; species Streptococcus sp. 21.1. The sequence goes on from NZ_JACLQL010000013.1 coordinate 20,514, forward strand.
GTATATGATTGGCGGTCTCAGTATAGTTATTTGCACTGGTATTATAAGTAACCGGTACAGTCGTTGTTGTCGTTGATGAATACTGATTCCTACGGTAACTATCAGGTGTCACTGGACGCTCGCCTTCATTGAAGACGCTAAAAGTCTGTGTCAGGTAATGAATATTGTTATTCGTATCAATCAACTCAAAGGTCATTTTATGAATACCAGTCGTTTGTTCTGCCAAATGGTAGGCACTCAAACCAGCATTGACCTCATCCAGAGTTCCTTCAACAAAGTAACTATGATGAATTTGTTTACCATCAAGGACTAGATTAAGCCCCTTAATCTTCTTACCTTCCATCTTGTTAACATCAAAATTGACGTTAAAGATTTCACCACGTGCTAAATAAAGAATGTCTGTATTCCCTGTAACAGCAGGTTGATCTTCAAGAAGCGCTCCAGTACTGTCTCGTTTTGGAACAACGGTGTAAACTTCAGAAGTGATTGGAGTCGCTAAGATTTCTGAGATGAGTCCATCCGTAAAGGTTACCTCTGACGAATAGGTCAAACTCTCACTTTGCAACATAGAAACCACTTCAGAAGTTTCAAAGACCTCAGAAGTTGATGATGAATCTTTCCAACCAATCGTGAGGACAGTTAAGCTATCTTCTGAATTATTATTTAACTGACTCGTTTCTGGAGCCGTAGATGCAAGCGAACTTGCAGTACTTGCAGACTCAGAAGCGACTTCAGAAGTTGCAATAGCTTGGCTAGTAGGAGTCGCACTTACAGATGTCGTATGAGAATCCAGTGAAGAATACTCTGATTTTTCAATAACTGCATGTGTATTTCCAGCAAGTTCGGATGTATATAGTGTGCTTTCACTCTTGTACATTGAAGTCACAGCTTGTGACTCTGCAGTCGCTGTAGCCTCACGAGACTTATCATAAGTAAGCACAATATTTGGTTTAGCTTGTTCAGAATCAGATGTTGGGTTTGCATCTCCTCGTTCAGACGCCGCTACTGATCGATCCTCACCAAAAGCTTGGGCACGAGCCTCTTCTGAATGAGGTGTCGTCGTAGAAACGCTAGTCTCCACGATATCAACTTGAGAATGTACCTCAAGAAGCCCCTCATCTGTCTCACTTGAAGAGACAACCATCAGTGACGTTGAGGTCACTACTGAACTTACTTGACTCGCTGGCTCTGCCTTAGCTCCTACCGATGAAAGATCAGCTTGAGGAGCAACTGGAGTCGGTGCCTCACTATTAACATAATCTATTTTAGCTTCATCAGATTTTACCTGAACTTCATCTGCTTTACCTGTTTGAAGCGTAAAGCTAGATAAAATCAAAGCAGCAAAAGTTGTATAGAAAACTTTTTTCTTAGCTATTTCCATTCACCTCCTCATTTTTAGATGGCCTCATTTATTAATATTATAGACTTTTTTTTTACTTTCTGTCAAATTAGTTTTATTAAAAAAGCTATAATATCGGGGTTTTACACGTGTTAGACATCCCTTAACTTTCTCATTTTCAAGGTGCTAAATATTAGTTTCATCTTATTTTTTATTGTCAAGACGCTGAATTACTTTGATTCTCAAATAATCTAAATTTTGAAGCTTCAACTAATTGTCACAATTTTTATAGCCTTTAAATAACAAAAAATCCTGCTCTCGGCAGAATTTTTAGATTTCTTTTTCAACTTCGTCAATACACCAATCAATAAGTTCCTCTAAGCGAGCAATATCCTCGGTCATATGAAGATAGCCCATGACTGCTTCGAAGCCTGTTGACATTTTGTAGGTAATGACATCTGTATTTTTAGCCTTGGTGTGACTATTCGCATTACGACCTCGTTTATAGATATCTAGCTCTTTTTCAGTCAAAAGCTCTTGCTCTAGCATTTTTTCAATGAGACTAGCTTGCGCCTTTGCCGACACATAGCGTGTAGCTAGACGGTGCAATTGATTTGGCTTGGTCTGACCTTGAAAAATCAGGTGACGGCGAATGTACAAGGAATAAACAGCATCTCCCTCAAAAGCGAGAGCAATACCATTAATAAGGTTGACATCAAGGTGTTTAGTCACGTGTCCACCTCACACCATCCTTGGTATCAAGAAGTTTGATACCTTGAGCAGCCAACTCATCGCGAATGCGGTCTGCTGTCGCAAAGTCCTTGTTGGCACGCGCCGCTTGACGCTCTTCAATGAGTTTTTCGATATCTGCATCAAGGACTTCTTCTTCGAAAACAATACCGAAGACTTGGAGCATTTTTTCAAAAGCATCCTTAACGGTTTGGTCATAATTGCCTGAATTAATCCATTTGGCCATGTCAAACAGAACAGTCACACCATTCGCTGTATTAAAGTCATCATCCATAGCTTCTTGGAAGGCTTCAAGATAAGTTTGCAACTCATCTTGATTCACCTGATCTGTCAAGGGAAGACTGTGGGTGTTTTTCAAATACTTAAGATTGACTTCAGCATCATGAATAGCTTTTTCAGTAAAGTTAATTGGCTTACGGTACTGTTGTGTTGCTAGGAAGAAGCGAAGCACTTGACCATCGACTGTCTTAAGCATATCATGAACCGTTACAAAGTTACCTAAGGATTTTGACATTTTCTCATTGTCCACATTGACAAAACCGTTGTGCATCCAGTAGTTGGCGAAGGTCTTGCCAGTTTTGGCTTCTGATTGAGCAATTTCATTGGTATGGTGTGGAAACTCAAGGTCTGCCCCTCCACCATGGATGTCGATGGTATCTCCAAGGATTTCAGTCGCCATAACTGAACATTCGATGTGCCAACCAGGACGACCAGGTCCCCACGGGCTGTCCCAAGAAACTTCTCCCTCTTTGGCAGCTTTCCAAAGGGCAAAATCCAGAGGATTCTCCTTACGTTCTGTTTCAGCATCCGTACGTCCGCTTGCACCAATTTCAAGATCTTCCAAAGTCTTGTTAGCTAATTTAGCATAGTTGTTTGACTTAGCTACTCGGAAGTAAACATCACCTTCAGAGACATAGGCAAAACCTTTGTCAACCAAGGTTGACACAAATGCAATGATTTCATCCATGTAGTTAATAACACGAGGATTTTGTGTCGCTGGTTTAATGCCAAGCTGTGCAGTATCTTCCATAAAAGCCGCGATAAACTTGTCCGACAATTCTTTAGTTGAAATGCCAGCTTCATTGGCTGCCTTGATAATCTTATCATCTACATCCGTAAAGTTAGAAATATAGTTGACTGTGTAGCCACAATACTCAAAATAACGACGAATAGTATCAAAAGCTACTGCTGAACGGGCATTTCCGATATGAATATAATTGTAAACTGTTGGTCCGCAGACATACATATTGACAACATTTTCTGTCAAAGGTACAAAATCATGGAGCGAACGCGTCATCGTATCATAAATTTTAATCACTAGAGATTCCTTTCAATTAACTGGAAACTATTTTTTATCCTTGATATGGTTTAGGTATAAACACAAGAGTATCACAAGAATGATAATCCATATAGCCGCAACCAGCTGACCCTGAGCCAAGAGAGACATAGCTGAAAGGAAACTCCCAACTATATAGAAGACCAAAAAAGGATTGTTTTTGAATAAATTTTTCATAACTCAAGTATTACTTGTGACGTTGCTTAAAAACAAGACCAGCCCATAAAAGAGCAATGCAAAACCACAAGGCTGCCATGCTATAGTCTGCTCTATGTAAAGCAATGTAAACAAGGGCAAGAGGGCCCACGACCGTCAATCGAGTCACCTTTGAACTAAATAGTTTCATCGTTTCCTTTCCTTATAGCCGTGATGAGTGGAAGCTAGCTGCTTTTAGAAGGTCTTCTAGTTTTTCGCTATAGTATTCACGTCCTTCTTCAATATCGTGAATAACTTCTTCATCCTTTTGACCATGAACACGCACAACCTTAGCAGGAACACCAACGACTGTAACATCTTCTGGGACATCCGCAACAACCACAGCTGCCGCACCGACCTTAGAATTCTTTCCAATCTCAATAGGGCCTATGACCTGAGCATGGGCTGAAACCAAGGCACCCTCACGAACGGTTGGGTGACGTTTTCCGACATCTTTACCAGTACCACCTAAAGTGACACCGTGGTAAAGCATAGCACCCTTCTCCACAACAGCTGTCTCACCAATGACAAGGCCTGAGCCATGGTCGATGAAAACACCTTCAGCAATCTGAGCCCCTGGGTGAATCTCGATTTGAGTCCAGAAGCGCCAAAACTGACTATGCATACGTGCTAAGAGTCGACAATGGTGGCGCCAGAGAAAATGTGAGATACGATGAGCAGCCAAGGCTTTTAATCCAGGGTAGGTTAAAAGAACCTCCAGACTCGTCCGAGCTGCTGGGTCATTTTTCTTTACTATATCAATACTTTCTTTCCACCAACCCATTTAGGTCACTCCTTACATCATTATTACTATTATTGTTTGTTGTAGCCCTACTATTCTTTAAAGTGGAAAGCTGTGAACACTAGGTCTACTCGCTATCCCCTTCAAAATAAGACCAGTCGACTAACTCAGGCTGCTCATCAAACGGATTGATGACAATACCTTGAACCTTATCCAACTCATTTTCACCTGTTGAAGGCTGGTAAATTTCTGACAGTGGCCATTGTAAAATCGTCCCTTTAGCCTTACGGAAAGGTAGGCCAAAAGTTTCGTTACCGTACCATTTTGCAAAGCTCGTTAAGTTCGTAAACACAGGCACATAACTCTGTCCCTCTGCATTCGACATGGTCGCAAAGAGACGGTCATCCTGACCATCTTCCTCGCGTTTGTGAATGAAGGCTGGGACAAGATAAATCTTATCTTCAGGATCCGCCTTTTGATTTTCCTCACCCAAAAGGTTATTGAGCGTCTGAGTGAAATAGTTGATAAACTGGATAAGTTCACTGCTTGCAAACAGAGTGGTATTTGAGAAATCACCATCCTCTTTTAAATTGAAAGCAATACCAAAAAGCTCTGCCTGAACCAGTTGTGTTAGGATATCTAAGCTTGAACGTTCTATCCAAGTCTGTTCTCGAGCACTCTCTTGAGTAGCTTTGAAAGATTGTAAGTCCTGTTCACTAGTGAAGACAGGAACAACCTTCTTGCCTTCCACTTCAACTGCGTAGAGGTCTTGGGCAGCCAAGACGGGAGTACGTTGTAGGTGATTAACCAAAGCCAGACTGGTCAAAAAGTGGTCTGGTTCCTTTAAAAATTCTTTTAGAGTTTCATCAAAAGCTTGCAATTCTTGATTTTCTGTCATTCTTCTATCTGTTCTTTCGTTTCTGATTTATCAGGATTTTTCGGTGCTTCACCATTTTCATTATGGTGGCGTGGTTTGTGATGAGAACGACGGCGGTGACGATGCTCTCCTTTATTTTCCCCGTCCTCAATCTTTTCAGGCTTAGGGAGCAAGGTCTTGATTGAGGCATCGATACGTCCTTTTTCATCGATTTTGATAATTTTAACAGTTACCATGTCCCCAACCTTAACCACATCTTCGACACGCTCAGTGCGTTCCCAAGCTAGTTCTGAGATGTGGACAAGAGCATCTGTCTTATTAAAGAGGTGAACAAAGGCACCGAACTTTTCAATACGCACAACTGGTACAGTGTAAACCTCTCCAACCTTAGCTTCACGTACAAGATCAAAGATGATAGCTTTAGCACGGTTAATGGCATCCTGATCACTAGAGAAAATCTGAACAAGACCTTCTTCATCGATATCGATAGTGACACCAGTCTCAGCGATAATCTTGTCAATCGTTTCGCCACCTTTACCGATGACAACCTTAATCTTGTCAACAGGAATCTGAATACTGTCAATCTTAGGCGCTGTTGGTGCCAATTCTGGACGTGGCTCAGCGATTGCTGACTCAATAACGTCAAGAATCTCAAAACGAGCTACCTTGGCTTGAGCCAAAGCCTCTTCGAGAATGGCAGGTGTAATACCTGAAATCTTAATATCCATCTGAAGAGCTGTAATTCCTTGACGTGTACCAGCTACTTTAAAGTCCATATCTCCAAAATGGTCTTCTAAACCTTGAATATCAGTCAGGACAGTGTAGTTAGTACCATCTGAGATAAGCCCCATGGCTATCCCTGCAACAGGCGCCTTAATCGGTACACCACCAGCCATAAGAGCCAAGGTTCCTGCACAAATAGAGGCTTGTGAGGAAGAACCATTTGACTCCAAGACTTCTGCTACCAAACGGATAGCATAAGGGAACTCTTCAACACTTGGAAGAACCTGAGCAAGGGCACGTTCACCTAGGGCTCCGTGACCTATTTCACGTCGACCTGGTGCACCGTAACGCCCTGTTTCACCCACTGAATACTGAGGGAAATTATAGTGGTGAAGGAAGCGTTTCTTATACTCTGGATCCAAACCATCAACAAGTTGTGTATCACTCATAGGTGCTAAAGTCAAAACTGACAAGGCTTGAGTTTGTCCACGTGTAAAGAGACCTGAACCATGAACCTTAGGAAGAAAGTCAATCTCTGCGTCCAAAGGACGGATTTCATCCACACGACGACCATCTGGACGAACCTTATCCTCGGTAATGAGACGGCGTACTTCAGCATGTTCCATCTGCTCAAGGATTTCTGCTACATCACGCAGAATGGTTTCCTTATCTTCATCTTCTGCAAAGCGTTCTTGATAAGAGGCGAGGACTTCTTCTTTTACAGCCTGAGTTGCTGCTTCACGCGCCAGTTTTTCTTCCACCTGAACAGCCTTAGCTAACTGATCACAATAAGCCGTTTCGATTTCGACTTTCAAATCAGCATCAACTTGTAGAAGTTCAACCTCAGCCTTTTCCTTACCAACAGCTGCAACGATATAATTTTGGAAATCAACCAACTCTTGAATAGCCTCATGTCCCTTCAAGAGTGCTTGCAACATAATATCCTCAGACAATTCCTGAGCACCCGACTCTACCATATTGATAGCTTCCTTGGTACCTGCCACTGTCAAGTCTAAAAGTGAAATTTCCTTATCCGCTGCACTTGGGTTGATGATGAAATCTTCTGCGGCATAGGCCACTTGAACCCCAGCAATCGGACCATTGAAAGGAATGTCAGAAATAGAAAGAGCTAAAGAGCTGCCAAACATAGCTGCCATCGGAGCACTAGCATTCTCATCATAAGAGAGGACGGTGTTAATGACTTGAACTTCATTTCGGAAGCCTTCCGCAAACATAGGACGAATAGGACGGTCAATGAGGCGAGCAGTCAACGTGGCATCTGTTGAAGGACGACCCTCACGCTTGTTAAAGCCCCCCGGGAACTTACCAGCTGCATACATTTTTTCCTCATAATTAACCTGTAAAGGAAAGAAATCTGCAGTTGCCATCTTTTTAGACATAACAGCTGTTGATAATACCGTTGTATCTCCATAACGCACGACGACAGCACCATTAGCCTGCTTGGCTACCTGCCCAACTTCAACGACAAGCGGGCGTCCTGCAAAGGTCATCTCAAAAGTTTGTTTAGCCATGTTTGATCCCTCTTTTTATCCATGACCAGCCCTTATAAAAATGAACCGGTCAACTTTATGTCATTCATTTGATATAACTTTCATTTTACCATAATATAGTCAAAAATGGCAGAGCTCCAGCATAAGTTAGCAGCTAAGATTCCCTTTCTCTCAGATATTTAAGTCGTTTTGTGATATAATAAACACCTATGAGAGACAAAGGAATGACTATGAAAAAATTACAACACATCATCATGATTGCCTTAATCTTACTAGGCCTAGTAACACCTGCTCTAGCACAAGAACAGACAGATGACTTCAATGTTTCCGCTAAACATGCGATTGCTATCGAAGCAACTACAGGAAAAGTCCTCTATGAAAAGGACGCCACTACCCCTGATGGTGTGGCTTCAATGACTAAAATCCTAACAGCCTACATGGTCTATAAAGCAGTTGATCAAGGAAAAATTACCTGGGACACTGAAGTAGATATTTCAGACTATCCTTTCAACTTAACCGTTGATTCAGAAGTTTCAAATGTCCCACTGGATTCCCGAAAATACACTGTTAAACAACTCCTAGATGCCACCCTCATTTCCAGCGCTAACAGTGCTGCTATTGCTCTGGCTGAAAAAATCTCAGGATCAGAGAGTGCCTTCGTTGACACTATGACAGCCCAACTAAAAGAATGGGGCATTACAGATGCTAAATTATTTAACGCTTCTGGTCTAAATAATAAATATCTTGGGGATAACCGCTATCCTGGCTCAAAACCAGATGACGAGAATACGATGAGCGCCCTAGATGTTGCAATTATTGCGGACCACCTCATCAAAGACTATCCTCAGGTACTTGAAATCACCAAGCAAACCGAAACTGACTTCGAAGGTGACAACAAATTAACGACCCACAACTACATGTTGGAGGGGCAAGACAACTACCGTGAAGGCGTTGATGGACTCAAGACTGGAACAACCGAACTTGCAGGGGCATCCTTTGTAGCCCACTCCAATGAAAATGGCATGAGTTTGATTACAGTTGTTATGAATGCGGACAATGGCGGAGAGGATGAAGCTGCTCGATTCACAGCCACAAATGAGTTGCTAGATTATGTGACTCAAAACTGGGAAATCAAAACCCTCAACACCAAAGGACAAATCGTCAAGAAAAATGATATTAAGGTAGCCGATGGAGACCGTCAAACCATCTCTGCTAAGCTCGAGTCAGACCTTACAGTCATTCAAAAAATAAACAGCAAAAATGATGCTGTTAAAATCAAAGCAAAAACCATAACAGCACCTATCAAAAAAGGTGACACTATTGGAACAGCAACCTTTGATGATAAGAATCTCGTAGGAACAGGTTACATCTCTGATCCGCCTCAAATTTCGGTAACAGCCAACCAATCTATCAAGAAAAGTTTCTTCTTAAAAGTTTGGTGGAACCATATCGTTAATTTCTTTACAGGAAATAAGTAAACACAAAACTACCTTTTAGATATCAAAAGGTAGTTTTATCTTGCCTTCAAAATTAGTCCTGTTAGTAAATGCCCCTTCTCTACACCTTATGTTCCTCTCAAAATGTGGTATAATAAATATCCAAAATACATGAAGGAACAAACCATGAAAAAACTGATTACGCTTATGATGACCTTCTTACTCTGTCTGGGAAGCGTAGCCCCTGCTTTTGCAGCAGATAAGAAAAAAGGATATGATGCCGCAGCCAAACATGCCATCGCTGTCGAAGCTACTACTGGCAAAATTTTATACGAAAAAGATGCAACCACTTCTACAGGGATTGGCTCTATTACCAAGCTCCTAACAGCCTACATGGTTTATAAAGCGGTAGATCAAGGAGACCTCAAATGGAACAGCAAAGTTGATATTTCTGACTACCCCTTTGAACTAACTGTCAGTGCCGGAGTATCCAATATCCCACTAGATGCCCGCAAATACACTGTCAAACAACTTCTTGACGCAACTCTTATTTCCAGTGCCAATAGTGCATCGATTGCTCTAGCCGAGGAAATCGGAGGAACCGAAAGTAAGTTTGTCGACATGATGAAAGCCCAACTTAAAGATTGGGGTATCACTGATGCCAAGATTGTCAATGCCTCTGGTCTCAATAATTCTTACTTAGGTGACAATATCTATCCAGGCTCTAAATCAGACGAAGAAAATACCATGAGTGCTAAAGATGTTGCTATCATTGCACAACACGTGGTAAAAGAATATCCTGAAATTCTCGACATCACTAAAAAAACTGAAGCTGATTTTGATGGTGTCAACAAACTCAAAACCTTCAACTATATGCTCAAGGGACAACCTAGTTACCGTAAAGGTGTAGATGGCCTAAAAACAGGGACCACTGATTTAGCCGGTGCTTCCTTCGTGGCCCACTCAAATGAAAGCGGCATGAGCATTATCACAGTCATTTTGAATGCTGATAATACCGATACTGATGATTACGCCCGTTTCACTGCAACCAATGACCTACTTAACTACGTAGTCTATCATTGGGAAAGCAAGACCATTGCCAAAAAAGGACAAGCTATTGGTAAAAGCCAAGCCAATGTCCTTGATGGTAAATCTAAGCAAGTCACTGCTGTTGCTAAGTCTGACTTTAATATCATCCAAAAAATAGATACTAACAATAGTAAACATATTAAAGTTACTACAAATCAAGTCCAAGCCCCTGTCAACTCAAGTGACAAGGTTGGAACTGCTACCTTTGAAGATAAATCACTTGTAGGAGAAGGTTACTTGCCTAACCAGGGTATGCCTAGCATGGAACTGGTTGCTGGTAAAGAAGTTAAGAAAAGCTTCTTCCTCAAGGTCTGGTGGAATCACTTTGTCAACTTTGTCAACGAAAAACTCTAATTATTACAGTCGAGCTTTGCTCGGCTTTTTCTTTTACCCCATCTTTACAGAAAGATTGACTCTATCTTGACTCCTATTGACACAAAAAAAGACAGACTACACCTGTAATCTGTCTTTTTGTTTGATTTTTACACTACTGTAAAGGTTAATTTATCTTTCGAGCAGCCGATTTTAAGAGTTTGTCCACTAACTACTTGGCCACCTAGTAAGAGCTCAGATAACCTGTCCTCCACTTGAGTTTGAATCGTACGACGTAATGGGCGGGCACCCATCTCAACATCATAGCCATCTTTAGCTAAATGCTTAAGGGCAGCTAGTTGGAATTTCAAGTCAATCCCTTTTTCAGCCAAAGCTGATACCAACGGTTTCACCATAATCTTGACAATCTCACGAAGTTGCTCTTCCTCAAGACTATGGAAGACAACCTTCTCATCAATACGGTTGATAAACTCTGGACGGTAGGCCTTCTTAAGTTCTTCCATAATACGTGACTGCATAGCTTGGTGATTATGAGAAATGTCTTGGGCTCCAAAACCAACGGTCTTATCATCACGAAGAGCAGTCGCTCCCAAGTTCGAAGTCATAATGATAATGGTATTTGAGAAGTCGACTTTACGACCTCGACTATCTGTCAAGACACCATCATCCAAAACCTGTAAGAGGATGTTGAAAATATCTGGGTGAGCCTTTTCCACCTCGTCAAAAAGGAGAACTGAGTAAGGCTTATTGCGAACTTTCTCTGTTAATTCACCACCCTCATCATATCCAACATAACCTGGAGGAGCACCGTTAAGTCGGCTAGCCGCAAATTTTTCCATGTATTCTGACATGTCAAAGCGAAGCAAAGCTGACTCATCATCAAAGAGAACTTCCGCCAAAGCCTTGGCCAATTCTGTCTTACCAACACCAGTAGGGCCAAGGAACATAAAGGAACCAATCGGGCGTTTTCCGGTACGAATACCTGACTGGTTACGACGAATAGCACGACTAATCGCCGAAACTGCTTCATCTTGACCAATAACACGTTTGTGAAGCTCTGCTTCCAGATTCAAGTAACGCTTGCTATCTGCCTGTGTTATCTTCTCAACAGGAATACCTGATAGACGACTAAGGGTTTGCATAATCTGATCTGCATCTACCAAGGCAGGTTTTGGTAATTTTGCTTTTTGGCTAGCCTTATATTGTTTAACAGCAGCCTTCATATCACCAGATAGAAGTGCTTCATCCAAAGGCGTTATCTCACGTTTGGCTTCTTTTTTGATACAACCTTGAACAGTTGCACTCGCTTCATCTAAAAGATCAATGGCAGAGTCGGGTAAGTTTTTACTCGTCAAATAACGGTGGGCTGCCTTGACTGCTGTCTCAACTGCCTCATCAGTAATCGTTACACGATGATAGTCTTCATAAGACGAACGTAGGCCTTTTAGAATATCAATCGCCTCAGCTACACTTGGCTCCTCAATTGTAATTTTAGCAAAACGACGAGAAAGAGCTGCATCTTTTTCAATATGCTTCTGGTACTCAGCTTGAGTTGTTGCTCCAACCATATGAAGAGTTCCACGTGCTAGAGCAGGTTTCAAAATATTTGCCGCATCTAAGGTACTATCAATACCTGAACCAGAACCGATAATCGTATGCAATTCGTCAATAAAGAGAATGATTTTTCCATCAGCTTCAATCTCATCAATGATCTGATTCATACGTTCTTCGAAATCGCCACGGAAACGTGTTCCTGCAACCACACTCATCATATCAAGCTCTAAGATACGCATATCAGCCAACTCAAAAGGTACTTCGCCTGAAGCAATACGTTGTGCCAAGCCAAGCGCAAGTGCCGTTTTACCAACACCTGCTTCACCTACAAGAACTGGGTTATTCTTCGTTTTACGACTCAAAACCTGAATCATGCGTGAAATTTCTTTCTCACGTCCAATAACAGGATCAAGAGCACCTGATTCGGCTACTGCCGTTAAGTCTTTGGTATAATCTGACAGTTCCCCAGTAGAAGATTGAGGAGGCTGCATCATATTAGCAAAATTTCCTGATGCCTTTGATTTTTTAGGCTTACGAAGGTCATGAATGGCCTTCAAATCTTGCTTACTAAGACCTGCGTAACGCTCCAAAGAACGTCGTAAATCGATAATACGAGGCTTATCGCTGTCATCCTTATATTGAAAACCAGCAACTTCAAGGAGACGACAAACCATCAAATCCTTATGAAGGAGGAAGGCCATCAATACATGTTCAGACCCTACCTCTACAGCACCAGTCACACCAGCAATTCCCTCTGCCTCTTGCAACATAGCCTCTAAAGCATGCGACTGTGCACGTAAATCGATAATATCTGATTCAGACAAGTCTTTTGGACTTTTCTCCATCGCTAGTACAGCGGCTGTCTCAATCTCTTCCGCACGAATACGGTCCTCAAAATCAGTAAATGTTAGGTAGGCTACAGATCCTGGAACCTCAACCATAGCCAGAAGCACATGCCAAGTCTCCAAGAAAGGACTTCCAAAACGCTCTGCCTCAAGCTGAGCACGATGGAAAATGGCCTGCATTTTTCTTGAATATGTCGTCATCTAATTTCCTTTTCTATCCAATCTAAGTAATAGCGAGCGTAGAATACGCGAACGAATAGCAGCCGCATCTTCGCCTAAAACATCATCACTAGCAGTTGCTAAAATCAAATTTCCCTCACGTTCAGTGATGATTTTTTCATCAAAAAGCAACTGAATCAAGTCTGTAAATACCTGCTCGCTGAGCTGATCTGCTAAGTTCTGAAGCAAATCATTAATCATGTGGTGCTTGTCGGAGAATCTGACCTTGACGATACGAATATAACCGCCACCTCCACGTTTACTCTCAACAATATAACCACGACTTTCTGTAAAACGAGTCTTAATAACATAGTTAATCTGACTCGGTACAACTTGAAAAGTATCTGCTAAGTTCGAGCGTTGAATCTCAGCAATTCCAGACTGGCCCAGCAATTCTTTAATATATTCTTCTATACTATCTGATGTATTTCTTGCCATCTTAATTCCTCCAGTCTAATTTGACTATAACTGACTATTATTATACCAAAAATGTCAGCTCATGGGAAACTATACCTTCAAAAAGCTTTTTAAAGTTGTCATTAGAGACCATATAAGATACAATAAATAAGACTAAAATATTAGGTAACTTAAGGTGTTTGATTCAAATTTTCTATCCACTTTAACAGGCTGAGACCCACCTAATCCAACAAGTACTTTCTAGCACTTTCGCAGTAGTATTAGTCTTATCACTCTCGATAAAGCTCATGTCATTTTGAGTCTTATCTCTTATTTTATTCCCTTATGAAAGGTTACTCATGAAATACATCATTGCACTCTTAATCTCTATGATTCCTTTGGTTGAGCTCCGTGGAGCCGTTCCTGTTGCTATCGCCTCAGGTATCCCTTGGTGGCAAGCCCTAATTCTTTGTGTCATTGGGAACATGATTCCAGTTCCAATTATCTTCTTCTTCGCCCGCCGTGTCCTCGAATGGGGGGCAGATAAACCTCTAATTGGTGGCTTCTTTACCTGGTGTCTTAAAAAAGGTCACAGTGGTGGCCAAAAACTTGAAAAAGCTGCTGGAGATAAGGGTGTCTTCTGGGCCCTTCTCCTTTTTGTGGGAATTCCGCTTCCAGGAACAGGAGCTTGGACTGGTACCCTAGCAGCATCTATCCTAGATTGGGACTTTAAACGTAGTGTTATTGCTGTTATGCTTGGGGTTATCCTTGCAGGTATCATCATGGGAACACTCTCTCTTCTACTTGGTGTAAATACCTTCGCTCATTAATTACTTTTTTCAACGTCTGGGGCATGCTCAGACGTTTTTTTAATAGCAACAAAAAAGAAGTTACGATTCATTCACGTAACTTCTTTTCTTTTTATCTAGCAACTAGAATTAGTTGTTAAGAGCTGCTGCCATTGTAGCTGCAACTTCTGATTCAAAGTCGTTAGATGCTTTTTCGATACCTTCACCAACTTCAAAGCGAACGAATTCTACTACTGAAGCGTTTACTGATTCAAGGTAAGCTTCAACTGTTTTGCTGTCGTCCATGATGTAAACTTGAGCAAGAAGTGTGTATGCTTGGTCAACTTTAGTGTTGTCAAGCAAGAAGCGGTCCATTTTACCTGGGATGATTTTATCCCAGATTTTTTCTGGTTTACCTTCAGCAGCCAACTCAGCTTTGATATCTTCTTCAGCTTGAGCAAGAACAGCATCAGTCAATTGGGCTTTAGAACCATATTTAAGGTGTGGAAGAGCTGGTTTGTTAACCATAGCACGGCTTTCGTTATCTTGATCGATAGCGTGGTTAAGTTGTGCCAATTCATCTTTAACAAATTGTTCGTCCAATTCAGTGTATGAAAGAACAGTTGGTTTCATCGCTGCGATGTGCATTGAGATTTGTTTTGCAAGAGCATCATCTCCACCTTCGATAACTGAAACAACACCGATACGTCCACCGTTGTGTTGGTAAGCTCCGAAGTGTTGTGCATCAGTTTTCTCAACAACTGCAAAACGACGGAATGAAATCTTTTCACCGATAGTAGCTGTAGCAGTTACGTATGCAGCTTCAAGAGTTTCACCTGAAGGCATAGTCAATGCAAGTGCTTCTTCGTTGTTAGCTGGTTTACCTTCAGCAATTACTTTAGCTGTTTCGTTTACCAACTCAACGAATTGAGCGTTCTTCGCAACGAAGTCAGTTTCAGCATTAACTTCAACAACTGCTGCAACGTTACCGTTAACGTAAACACCCGTCAAACCTTCAGCTGCAACACGGTCAGCTTTCTTAGCTGCTTTAGCCATACCTTTTTCGCGAAGCAATTCAATCGCTTTTTCGATATCACCTTCAACTTCAACCAATGCTTTTTTAGCGTCCATGACACCAGCACCAGATTTTTCACGCAATTCTTTAACAAGTTTAGCTGTAATTTCTGCCATTTTGTTTTTCTCCAAATTTATTTTATCAACCTAAGGGGCAGGGCTGAGCCCCGCCCCTTAGGTGTTTGTCGTATCTTTAGTAGGCATCGAGCCCTAACCAATCTTAAAGATTAGTTGTTGTCACCTTCGACAACTTCAACGATTTCTTCGATTGAATCAGCTGCAGCTGCTTCTTGGAAATCTGCAGAAGCATCTTCACCTTGGTTACCTTCGATGATAGCATCAGCCATTTTTGAAGTGATCAATTTAACGGCACGGATAGCGTCATCGTTAGCTGGGATGATTACATCGATCTCATCTGGATCAGCGTTTGTATCAACCATCGCTACAACTGGGATACCAAGTTTTTTAGCTTCTTTAACAGCGATTTGTTCTTTGTGTGGGTCAACGATGTAGATTACATCTGGAATGCGAGGCATATCTTCGATACCACCCAAGAATTTTTCAAGACGTGCACGTTGTTTGTTAAGAAGTGCAACTTCTTTCTTAGGAAGAACTTCGAAAGTTCCATCAGCTTCCATTTGTTTGATTTCTTTCAAACGAGCGATACGTTTTTGGATAGTATCCCAGTTTGTAAGAGTACCACCCAACCAACGGTGGTTGATGTAGTATTGACCAGCACGAGTTGCTTCTTCAGCTACTGCTTCAGCTGCTTGTTTTTTAGTACCAACGAACAAGATTACTGCATCGTTAGCCGCTGCTTCACGAACGAATTCGTAAGCTGTATCAGCCATTTTTACAGTTTGTTGCAAGTCGATAACGTGGATTCCGTTACGTTCTGTGAAGATGTACTTAGCCATCTTAGGATTCCAGCGACGAGTTTGGTGACCGAAGTGAACACCAGCCTCAAGAAGTTGTTTCATTGAAATTACTGCCATGAGTATTTCTCCTTAAAAATTGTTTTTTCCTCTTCTAAGCTTTAGACTTGCAGTCCCACCCTGCGGCAACAAGACCACAATCGGCTTAGAATGAGTATTTGTCACTTTACGCAACTATAGTAGTTTATCAAAAAAAGTGACATTTGACAAGCTCTAAAATCAGGCTAATCATTAGAAAAAAATTACCCGCATTAAAATTGCAATCGTTTTCTTTGAGGTTGATAAGTATTTTGTTTATAATTAGGCTATCAAAAATAGAGGAGGACATTATTTTGTCATTAGTCGGAAAAGAAATTATTGAATTTTCAGCACAAGCTTACCACAACGGGGAATTCATTACTGTTACAGATGAAGATGTTAAGGGAAAATGGGCTGTTTTCTGCTTCTACCCTGCAGATTTCTCATTTGTCTGCCCAACTGAACTCGGTGACCTTCAAGAACAATATGAAACTCTTAAATCTCTTGGTGTAGAGGTTTACTCTGTCTCTACTGATACTCACTTTGTTCACAAAGCTTGGCATGATGACTCAGATGTTGTTGGAACTATTACTTATCCTATGATTGGAGATCCTTCACACCACATCTCACAAGGTTTTGATGTTCTTGGAGAAGATGGCCTCGCACAACGTGGTACATTTATCATTGATCCAGATGGCGTTATCCAAATGATGGAAATCAACGCTGATGGTATTGGACGTGATGCAAGCACTCTTATTGATAAAGTTCGTGCTGCTCAATATATTCGTCAACATCCAGGTGAAGTTTGTCCAGCCAAATGGAAAGAAGGAGCTGAAACACTTACTCCTAGCTTAGATCTTGTAGGTAAAATTTAACAACCAGGGGGTATCCATGGTCTTAGATAAAGAAATCAAGACACAATTAGCGCAGTATTTAAATTTACTAGAATCTGATATTGTATTACAAACAGATTTAGGGGATGATGATAATTCTCGTAAAGTAAAAGAATTTCTAGACGAGATTGTCGCTATGTCTGACCGCATTAGTCTTGAATCAACACATTTAAAACGTCAACCTAGTTTTGGTATTGCACAAAAAGGGAAAAAAAGTCGTGTTATTTTCTCAGGCTTACCAATGGGCCACGAATTCACATCTTTCATTTTAGCTCTCTTGCAAGTTTCTGGTCGTCCACCTAAAGTTGATGATGACACTATCGAACGTATCAAGAAGATTGATAAAACCATCGATTTAGAAACTTATGTTTCACTAACCTGTCACAATTGTCCAGACGTTGTTCAAGCCTTTAATATAATGGCTGTTTTAAACCCCAATATCACCCACACCATGATTGAAGGTGGTATGTATCAAGATGAGGTCAAAGCCAAAGGTATCATGTCTGTTCCTACGGTTTACAAAGACCAAGAAGAATTTACTTCTGGTCGTGCAACCATTGAACAGCTTGTAGAAAAGTTGGACGGACCACTTGAAGCTGAGGCTTTCGCTGATAAAGGTGTCTATGATGTCTTGGTTATTGGTGGTGGTCCTGCTGGAAACAGTGCTGCAATTTACGCTGCTCGTAAAGGGCTTAAAACTGGGCTTTTAGCAGAAACTTTTGGTGGACAAGTTATCGAGACAGTTGGTATTGAGAACATGATTGGTACGCTATATACAGAAGGTCCTAAGTTAATGGCCCAAGTTGAAGAGCATACAAAATCTTACAATGTTGATATCATCAAAAGTCAATTAGCTACTGGCATCGAAAAGAAAGAACTTATTGAAGTGACACTGGCTAACGGTGCCGTTCTAAAATCTAAAACGGCTATCCTAGCTCTCGGAGCCAAATGGCGTAATATCAACGTTCCTGGTGAAGATGAATTCCGCAATAAAGGGGTTACTTACTGTCCACACTGTGATGGTCCTCTATTTGAAGGAAAAGACGTTGCTGTTATCGGTGGTGGTAACTCAGGTTTGGAAGCTGCTTTGGATTTAGCGGGTATTACTAAACACGTTACAGTCTTAGAGTTCTTGCCTGAATTGAAGGCAGATCAAGTCTTACAAGAACGAGCTGCTAAAACTGATAATCTAACCATTCTTAAGAACGTTGCAACCAAAGAAATTCTTGGTCAAGATCATGTGACTGGTTTGAGTTACGTTGAGCGTGATACAAACGAAGAAAAACATCTTAATCTTGAAGGTGTCTTTGTCCAAATTGGTCTTGTACCAAGTACTGCTTGGCTCAAAGACAGTGGTATTGAACTCAATGAACGCCAAGAAATTATCGTTGATAAATTTGGTTCAACAAATATCCCTGGTATTTTTGCCGCAGGTGACTGTACTGACAGCGCCTACAAACAAATCATTATTTCCATGGGATCTGGTGCTACAGCTGCTATCGGAGCCTTTGATTACTTGATTAGACAATAATCAAAACATACGTGTTAGTAATCTATCTACAACAATTACAAGAAATATAAAGAGGTTGAATGTCTTTCAGCCTCTTTATATTTCTTGTAAATAGGCAGTTTGAACAATCAACCAGCCAATTTGATGAAAGAGACTTGACGAATCTTTGTTTTTTCGATAGAATGGTATCTGTTATGGCGGTATAGCCAAGTGGTAAGGCACGGCTCTGCAAAAGCTTGATCGTCGGTTCAAATCCGTCTACCGCCTTCATAATACGAGGACACCTTAGGGTGTCTTTTTTCATTATTGCATATAAAAATACCCGAAGCTAGAAACCTCGGGTATTCGTTATTCTTATTTAATGGCTTCAACCAAAGCCTCTGCTTGATTCTGAAGGCTTTCAAGAACTTCTGCTGTTGCTACGAATTTTCCATCCACCCATGCTGTATCATTTACACCTGTCGCTGTAAAATCACCAACCACTTGGGTACGGATAAATGGTAACAATTCTTTGTAGACATCAAAAAGTTGATTGTGACCACCATTAGCAACTGATGACACGGTTACAATCTTATCTTGAAGAGCTGATGGTCCTGAAGGATCTGATAGGTCAAGGGCGCGGCTCAACCAGTCAAGCAAATTTTTCACTGGCCCAGGAATTGAGAAATTATAAACCGGTGAGAAAATCCAGATTGCATCTGCTACCAAGACCTGCTCTCGAACTTCTGCCAAAACAGGAAGAACCGGACTTTCTAAATCCTGATTAAAAACAGGTACTTGACTATAGTCAAGATAAGAAACATTAGCTTTATCAGCTAGCATTTTCTCAGCTTCTTCTGCTAATTGGTGGTTAAATGATCCCTTACGAAGAGACCCAACGATAAATAGAATGTTTTTCATGATACATTTCCTTTGTATTTCTAACAATTAATAATTAGTACTACATAGTAATATATGTGATTTCATTAGAAATATAAAGAAATATGCTCAGACATTCTTAAATTTTTTCAGTAGCTCTACCAACTGTGCCTGCTCTTCAGGTGTCAGAACGGAAAAAGTCTCCTCAATAGCTTGCTGATGTGGGGGGATTGCTGCTTGAATAATACGACGGCCCTCATCCGTCAAATCAACCTCGAAAGCACGCTTATCTGTTTGGCAGGCTTCTCGCGTCAGCCAGCCTTTTTTCTCCATATTTTTAATGACGACAGTCATATTACCGGAGGTAGCAAGCATGCGATCAATTAATTCGCCAATCTTCATACGTCCTTTGGCATTTAGCACGTCCATGACTCCAAATTGAGTTGGTGTCAAATTAAATTCTTTAAAGGTCTCAGAAACCTTGGCATCGATGGTACGAAAAGCCTTACGCATAACTACCATACTTTTTACAGCCATATTTTTATCTAAGTCGCTCATTTCTAGTCCTTTCCAAATAGATGCTGTTTTTATTACTCTACCACAGTTTTTCTAAAAGTGGTATATGAAAATGAAAAAATAAGAAAAAAGAGTCCTTAGATATCTAACCAATACCTCAGAACTCTTTCATTTCTAACTATTACGATTCCAAAAAAGGGCTAATAAGATAACAGCACCTAGCACCGAAGGGACTATAGCAGTATCTGCTAACATCGGTCCCCAATTTCCAAAAAGAAGCTGACCAACAAAAGCACCTAGCCATCCAACAAAGGTCTTGCCAATACAGCCCATACGTTCACCCCTATTTGATATAGCAGAAGCAATAAGGCCAATTAGAAAACCAACTATCATACTTCCAATCATGATAAATTCTCCATCATACTTAGATTACCCAATCCCCATTTCGGAAGATTGGTACACGACTACCATCTTGGCAGATACCATCAATATCCATTTGATTTGAACCAATCATAAAATCTACGTGTACATCAGAACGATTAAGACCAGCTTCCTTAAGCTCCTCTTCTGTCATGTCTGCCCCTCCCTCAACACTGGTAGCATAGGCTGCTCCAATAGCTAGGTGGTTGGATGCATTCTCATCAAAAAGAGTGTTAAAGAAAGTGATGCCTGACTGTGAAATAGGACTTGGATCTGGTACCAAAGCACATTCACCTAGAGCACGCGCCCCATTATTGTTGAATACGAGATTCTTCATCACTTCATCACCTTGATCCGCTGTGATATCTACAATTTCACCGTCTTTGAAGGTTACCTTGATTCCCTCAATAATATTGCCATTGTAACTTAGAGGCTTTGTACTTGAGACATAGCCATCTGCACGACGAAAATCTGGTGCCGTAAAGACTTCTTCTGTTGGCATATTAGGAAGAAAGCCTTCACCTTGCGCATTGATGGCACCTGCAGACTCCCAAACGTGATTTTTAGGCAACCCTAGAGTCAAATCTGTTCCAGGTGCTTGGTAATGCAAGGCTGAGAATTGTGCCTCATTGAGTAGGCGTGCCTTAGCATCCAAACGGTCAGCATGTTCCTTCCAGGCACGTACAGGATCCTCTTCATAAACACGACAGGTCTTGAAAATTTGGTCCCAAAGTAAATCTACAGCTTCCTCATCACTCGAAGCATCGGGAAAGACCTTCTTAGCCCATTCCTTACCAGCTGCAGCAGCTACAGTCCAACTAACCTTATTAGACTGAGTTGCCACCTGCATAGGTTTAAAGGCCACTCCAGTAGCTTTTGCATGAGCAGATAAACGCTCAGGAGCTACACCATTAAGGGCACCTGGATCTGATGAACGAACACCTAAGCGACTTGCCTTCTTGGCCAACAAATATTCCATCTCAGCTTTTTTATAGGCAGGAACCTCTTCGATGCGGTCCATATCGGCATGCAAGAAGCGCTCGCGATTAATAATATCATCTGACCATTGAACAATTACCTCAGCTGCTCCTAAAGCATAGGCTTCTTTTACTAAGAGGTGAGCTAGCTCTGCTTGTTCTACATCAATGCTCAAGGCCACTGTGTGACCAGGTTGCACATTAATCCCATTAGCAACCAGTAATTTAGCATATTTCTCAAGATTTTCTTTAAAATTTGGTAAAACCATGATTAACTCCTCGAAACTATAATTTTCTATCAGTATACCATAAGACGAAGAAAAAGGTTTCTTCTCAGCTTTGACTTTTTAGCATCACATGCAGACCCCTAAACAAAAAGAGAACGGAGACTGACTCCATTCTCTCAAAGTTGATGACGATTCTCTTTAGCTATTAAAAGAAATCATCAAAAAGACTTAATTGATTATCTTCTGGCATATTTCCTAGGATTCCCATTTCATCCAATTTTTCAACTAGGGTTGATGATAGACCTCCTCGTTTACGCAATTCTGTTTTGGAAAGGAACTCCCCTTCTTCACGCGCAGCAACCACTTGCTTAGCAACGTTCTCACCCAAACCTTCAAGTGCAATAAACGGTGGAATCAAGGTATCTCCTTCAATCAGAAATTCAGTTGCCTGACTCTTATAAAGATCTAACTGGCCAAAGGTAAAGCCACGTTCTAACATTTCATTAACAATCTCAAGCGTCGTAAATAAGTCATTTTCAACATTAGTCGCTTCATTTCGTTGGCGCTTCTCCTTAATATCTTCCATTCGAGCTTTAACAGCATCAAGACCCGCAGACATCGTTTTAAGCTCGAATGCTTTAGCTCGAATTGAAAAGTAGGCACAATAGTAATAAATAGGATGGTGCACTTTGAAATAAGCTACACGCAGGGCCATCATAACGTAGGCTGCCGCATGGGCTTTAGGGAACATGTATTTGATTTTACCACAAGATTCAATATACCAGTCTGGAACATTATTTTCACGCATGGCTTGAATATAGCCATTTCGCTCTTCTTCAGAAATTTTCAACCACATTCCCTTACGCACACGTTCCATAATGGTGAAGGCCATCTTAGGATCTAATCCCGCATGCATTAGGTATACCATGATATCGTCACGACAACCGATAACGGTTTTCAGAGTGGCAATACCTTCCTTGATCAAATCTTGTGCATTACCCAACCAAACGTCTGTACCATGGGACAAACCAGATAACTGTAAGAGTTCCGCAAAGGTCGTCGGATGCGTCTCGTCGACCATACCACGAACAAAGTTAGTCCCAAACTCAGGGATTCCCAACATTCCCGTTGGTGTCCCAATCTGTTCAGGTGTAACCCCCAAAATTTCAGTCCCTGAAAAAAGTTTCATCACATCTGGATCATCTGCTCGAATATCTTTGGGATCAATTCCTGATAAATCCTGCAACTTACGAATCATAGTCGGATCATCATGTCCCAGAATATCAAGCTTCAACACGTTCTCATCAATATCGTGGAAGTTAAAGTGAGTTGTCTGCCAAGCAGCCGTTACATCATCAGCCGGATATTGAACAGGTGTGAAATCATAGACATCCATATAATTTGGAATAACAACGATACCACCCGGGTGCTGACCTGTGTTTCGCTTAACACCAGCAGCCCCCATGGCTAAACGGTCGACCTCGGCATCTCGGTAAAACTTATTGTAGTCACGTTCGTAACCTTTGACAAAACCATAAGCCGTCCGATCTGCAACAGTACCTACTGTTCCAGCACGAAAAGCATATTGCTCTCCAAAAATATCACGAACATCCAAGTGGGCTGATGGTTGATCATCACCGGAAAAGTTCAAATCGATATCCGGAACCTTATCCCCATCAAAACCTAGGAAAGTCTCGAAAGGAATATCCTGACCATCTTTTTTATACTCCGTTCCACATTCCGAACACTCCTTATCAGGCAAATCGAAGCCAGATCCATAAGAACCATCTGTAATGAACTCTGAGTGTTGACATTTAGGACATAAATAGTGTGGCGGCATCGGATTAACCTCAGTAATTCCAATCATCGTCGCAACAAAACTAGAACCGACAGATCCACGCGAACCAACTAGGTACCCACGTTCATTTGAACGGTTAACCAGCATCTGCGAAGCCAGGTAAATTACGGCAAAACCATTACCAAGAATTGAGGACAACTCTTTCTCAATTCGCAGATCAATAATATCAGGCAAAGGATTACCATAGAGCTCAAACGCTCTAGCATATGTCATCTCCGCAACCTGTTCTTCCGCACGATCAATGAAAGGTGTGTACAAGTCTTTTTTGACAACCTCGACCTCTTCAATTTGTTCTGCCATAGCCTGCGTATTAGTTACAACAATTTCATAGGCTAAGTCTTTTCCCAAAAAGGCAAAGTCATCTAGCATCTCATTCGTTGTTCTAAAATGCGCTTCAGGTAAAGGAGCAGGTTTTGCATTTTCTCCCTTACCGATTGGCCTATTAATCATTGCTCCTTGTCCCAAAGCACGAACAATGATTTCACGATAAATCGCATCCTCAGGATTGATATAATGTACATTTCCTGTAGCAAGCACAGGCTTGTCCAGACGATTAGCAACTTCAATCAGATCTCGAATCAGTTGTTCTATAGCCACCTCATCCTTAATTAAGTCCTTCGCAATCAATGGTGCATAAATCGCTGGTGGCATAACTTCAATAAAGTCATAATATTTAGCAACTTCAACTGCCTTTTCAATACCATGAGACAGAAGCGTATCAAAAACCTCACCATCAGCACAAGCAGAACCTACAATGATTCCCTCACGATACTCATCTAAGACCGTACGAGGAATACGTGCTACCCCCTCAAAGTATGAGACATTTGATAAACTTACCAACTTAAAGATATTCTTCAAGCCAGTTTGATTCTGAACATACAGCGTCGCATGTTTAACACGAGACTTTTTATACGAATCTTCAGAAACCAAATCCGTGTTCAACTGTTCCAAATTAGTCAAACCGTGCTTATCAAACACATCTTTTATGAAGATAAACAACAAACGGCCCGTTGCTTCCGCATCATAATTGGCCATATGGTGGTGATCCAAAGCCACACCAAACCGCTTCGTCAAAGGACCCAAACCATGACGCTTATACTCAGGATAAAGATTTCGTGCAAATTCTAAAGTATCAATAACTGGTTGTGAAATTGTTGGTAACTGATGTCTTTCATAATTGGCATTCATAAAACCAACGTCAAAGGTCGCATTATGGGCTACTAGCACAGTTCCTTGACAGAATTCTTGAAACTCCTGTAAAACCTGGACTAAAGGTTTAGCACCTTTTACATGATTATCAGTAATACCTGTCAACTCAGTAGTAAAAGCAGAAAGAGGATGCCCTGGGTCTATAAATTCATCAAACTGCTCAATAATATTACCTTTATGCATTTTTGATGCGGCAATCTGAATCAAATCATTATGAACAGCAGACAAGCCCGTTGTCTCTACGTCAAATACAACATAAGTTGCTTCTTTTAAATCCAAATTCTGGGAATTATAAACAATAGGAACTTTATCCTCAACAAGATTGGCTTCAAGACCAAAAATAGCTTTAATACCAGCTTTCTTAGCCCTATGGTAGCCATGAGGAAAACTCTGAACATTAGCGTGATCAGTTATAGCAACAGCTGGATGCCCCCAAGAAGCAGCAGTATCAATAAGCTCTTCCACAGTTGGCATGGCATCCATAGTCGACATGTTAGTATGTGCATGAAATTCCACACGCTTTTGTCCCTCAGGCATCAAATCCTTGCGAGGTGTGTGCGAAATCTCTTTGATATCTTGTACATTCATTGTCAGACTATGAGTGAAAGGATTATTCTCAATACGACCGCGAACTCTTACCCAGTTACCTTTTTTTATCATATCGAACTTAGCAAGCTCATTACTATCTTTAACCCAGCGCTGCATTGCAAAACTAGAGGTATAATCAGTTACCTTGAAATTAATAATAATTCGACCCGTCTTAGTTTCACGTTGCTCTACATCAAAAATATATCCTTCAAAAACAACACGATTCTCTTCAGAATTAATATCAACCATTGGCGTTATTTCAGCCTTATCAAAACTAGCTTGACGTTGACTTTGTTTCTCAGCAAAATTTTGGACCAGTTCGTTCACAGGTTTCGGTGCTGGAGCACTCTCAAGAATTGATTGAAGAGCCTGTCTTGCCTGAGATTCAGCTTGTTCTTGTAAAGAAACCTTGTTTGTTTCGTAAGCCTCTTCTATCGAAGATGACGCTTCCTTATCTTCAAGAACAGAAATTGATACATCAGATAAACCAACTTGAGAAAGAGATTTAGAAATCAAAGAAATAAATCTATCCTGTAAATTTTCTTTAATAATATGCGCTGGAGCCTTAACACAAATACTATTATTTGAAATTTCAACCTTTAGATTTGAGAATAAAGAATAAATAGAAAAGTGAGAAAATTTTAAACTATCTAAGGCATATGAAAAATAGTCTCCAAGTAAAGAATCATCACAAGAAGTAGAAAGTAAACGAATCTCAAAAGAAGCTTTGGCACCTAAAGAATCGAAGGAAGAATGAAGTAAACTATCAAAAAGCACAAAAGACTCATAAGAAAGAACACTACGAAAAGAAAAAACAAAAAACCACTGCCGTTTTGATTTAAATAGTTTTACTGTTTCGATAGAACCATCTTTAATTTCTTTAAAAGCATCGTGTTCCTCAGGAAAACGAATTTGTTTTAAGAGAAGCTGAAATTTATCAGACATAAAAATTAAACTCCTATAGACAAAAAAACACTCCTAAAGGAGTGTAACTTATACCGGCGGCCGGGGTCGAACCGGCACGTCCTTGCGGACACTGGATTTTGAGTTCCATAACTCCATTATTTAAATCTTACAACCCTGATTTAATAGGGTTTTAAGCCTTTTGAATCTTGCAAAATAGACTCATTTTTCAAATTTTAGTAACTTTTTGGTAACACTCCATACCTTATCGTTCTAAGAGCATCATCAGAGAATAGACGATATGTCCCAACAGGTTATATTCATCCAGAGGTATTCAAGACACTTGTACGATTAACAGTTAATGTAATCATTTTATTTTCTCCTTTAATTAGGGTAAGTGTTTTTTATTATTTTAACAAAAATAACTCTTTAGCCCAAGAATTTGATAATTCATTTTCTAACAAAACTTTTTTTTTTAAATTTATCTTATGATATACTAAACTTATCAGCTATTGGTTCTGAAAAAGTGTCTGCCACAGTTTTACTACAAATTCTCATGACTTGTGCCAAGATTTATAAAAAACGGATAGCTATAATAGCTCTTAGAGCAAAAACATGACATATAGGAGGTTAAAGACATGTCATACTTTTATCTTTTTATCGCCATTGTAGGAGAGATATTGGGAACTAACCTTTTGAAATTATCAGACGGTTTTACAAAGCCTATTCCAACCGTTTCTGCCCTACTTAGCTATGGCGTTTGTTTCTATTTCCTCTCACTAGCAATGCAAAAAATTCCTTTAGGAATAGCTTATGCAACATGGTCAGCTGTCGGTTTAGTTTTGACAGCCTCTATCGCAGTAATGATTTTCAAAGAAACACTAAATGTTTATAGCATTATCGGTTTAATTTTGATTATCATTGGTGTTGTCATGGTTAACTTATTAGGAAATGCAGGACATTAATAAAACCGGCTCTATACTATTTGTAGTGGGTAAATCCCCTATGGATATTATGGAGCCTATTTTGTTGTAGAAAAAAAGTTCCATAAGAACTATAATGAAAAGCTAGAATTCTGTCAATATTTTGGACACATTTTGGGAGGGAATTTTGAAGACTAGCGTCCTCCTAATTTTCCCAATAAGTTTTAACTTCTTCAAAAATCTTATTCAAAAGTTCTGCATCTTTTTCTGACAACTGATTTTTTTCTATAACTCTATCTTTTAGTTCTGTTGCCTTTATTTTATTTCTTGCCACCGAAACTGCTATTGAATGTTTCAAAATATCAAACTCATCCTTTGAAAAGTTTGCAATATTGGTAAGATCTAATTGTTCTAGAGGTAAACTACTGATAATTGAATAAGGTTTTTGTCCCAGCAAATAATCTGTAGTAGTCCCAAAGATATTTGCTAATTTCACAACGAATTCTAATCCTGGTTCTAACGTTCCATTCTCCCACCGAGAATATGTCCCTTGTTGAACTCCAATTAATTCCGATATTTGTACTTGAGTTAACTTTTTTGATTTTCTGAGAGTTTTTAACCTCTCTGAAAATTTATAATCCTCTGTATACATAATTCTCCTATAGATATTCTTATTCGTATATTTTAGCTTGACAAAATATTCTAAACGGTATAAAATAGAATTATTCCATAAGGAATATTTATTTTGAGATTGAATATTCCATTGAGAATATTATAGCATAAAAGGAGGTAAAAGCGTATGTAACTAGTAGTCGATTTAAAAAATTTTAATAAAGGAGGTAGGATTCGACAAAATAAAAAATCTTGAAACAAATGTGCCGTTCGTTCCAAGATCAAAACATATTATGTAACAATTATACCACAGAAAACTCTTCAGTTGCACAAGAAAATTTCGGAGGTTTCACAAAAAGATGACCAATAAAGAGTTAGTCAATCAAATTTCTGGCCTAAACTCTACCTCTACTCTTAAAAATTGGATTCAACTGATTAAAGAGATAAGTGGCAAGGAATTTAAGAAAATTAAAGTTCCTATCAGTAG
The DNA here is from genome assembly GCF_016648635.1 of Streptococcus sp. 21.1. Classification (NCBI taxonomy): domain Bacteria; kingdom Bacillati; phylum Bacillota; class Bacilli; order Lactobacillales; family Streptococcaceae; genus Streptococcus; species Streptococcus sp. 21.1. The sequence goes on from NZ_JACLQL010000013.1 coordinate 48,655, forward strand.
AAATCCCAGAACTCATCAATTAAGTTATACAGTTGCCTATGATTTTACAGACGAAGACCTTAGACAATTTCAAAAGTTAGCTAAACTAAAACTTGAAATAGGTCTAAAAGAGGCTATACAAGCCGTATTTGGGAGTCTAGCAGACAATGAACATGAATCCCTAAACCAAGTAATAGATGAGCTCTACGATGAACTGAGCGCCTTAAAACAGGAATTTAAGCGAGAAATGCGACTGATAAAAATTGAGAATTCCAACCTAAAAAAGAAAATCCAAGATATTGAAGAGTCGATGCAAACCGGCTTACTAGGGTTTGTTAACAAGAGGTCAAAAAATAGGTTCGGCTAATAGCGAGTTTTCGGCTGAGCCATGAGGCAGAAAGCCGAAAATGAGCGTAGATGCGGACGGACCATTTTTGACCGATAGGGTGTGTAGTAACACCACCCTCTGCAAGTTAGGTGTACCATCGAAAAAATTCAGTATTACCAAGGGTTTTGGAGATTTTAAGGGTGGCAAAATTAGGCAAAAAGTTGAATCAAAATCTATGGCAAAAAATGAGCATTTACGTTCTGTATTTGACTGGATTCAAATTCAGTTTGATAAGACTGAATTTTCGCCAAAAGAAATAATCGAAGATATCCTATTTCTTGACTTTGACCTATTTATTGAGAATAAGGGGAGCCTTAAATACTATAACTATGATAGCCAGCTTCATTATGGGAATATCCGTATCTACTATGGATCGAAAGAGTCGTCCTACATGCTTGTCATGTCAGGACAGGCACTAGAGTTCTATAGAGATATGGTATTAGATCCAAATAGTCTCTCCGAAAGACAGTTTCTGAACAACCTCTACTACAATTACATTCATTTTTCAGTAAGACGAATTGATATTGCAATAGATGATTTTAATGAAACACCCTATTTCACTCCTAATCAACTTCTAAAGATTTGTCAGAAGAAACGCTTTCTATATGGAAAAAGCACCTACTACAATACCTACGGAGATGAAACGATCGGTCAGACCTTATATTTAAGAAAACCCAATGATGATGAAAGACTTAGAATTTACGATAAGCGCTTAGAACAAGCTGAAAAGCTCGGGATCAGCAAGCGGTATATAGAAAATTGGATAAGAACTGAGTTAGAACTTAGGAAAGCAAAAGCTCACTACTTCATTCAAGAATGGTTGCATTCAGAAATAGATCTTCTTAACTTTACCAAGGGATACCTCAAAGAAAAAGTGAGGTTCTATAGTGATAGTCACTTCTCAAAACCTTTGAGATCTTGGGAAAAGTTTTTAGGTCACTCAAAACCTGTCTCTATCATTATTTCAAAACCAAAGACAGAACTAGAACAAAAATTAGAATGGTTTACCTATAAAGGTTCTGGAGCTATTCTAAAAGCGTATAAATTTCTATACGACAATAACTTACTGCATGAGTATGAGAAATCTAACTATCTCGCACTCAACAATATGGAATATCCACCAGATTTAGCAAGTGGATTAATAGAAAGGGCAATTCTCTTTAAAAGAGAAGATTTAATCCCTACAATCAAAGAAAATATCAAAAGGAGAAATTAAATATGGCAAAAATGCTCTCACAAAATGACTGGAATTTCAATAACATTGGAACAAAATTTGAATTGGATGAAGTCATTCCAAAATTTGAAACGGAAGTCCGAGCAGATGCAAACGGAGAAATTATCAAAAACCGAGATGGTAGCGAAAGACGTTTTAATACCGATAAAATCATTGGTTGGAAATACAATGTAACGATCAAGGATGGACAATTCAAAAAGAAATCAACCCAAGTCTCAGTAGACAATCCAGAAGCTTTAGTCGATAATGACTATATCCAAGCAATGGATCAAGTACCAGTTACATTTGACAATTTACAAGCTACTATGATTAGTTCAACGATGTATTACAAGGCGGATGCTATCCATTTAGTAGATGTAAAACAAAAATAAGTATAAGACAAGGGGAGTTAATCCTCCCCGTACTTAATCTAATTAGAAAAGGAGAGCACATGATTAAAACTGTAACAAAAGATGACCTTATCGAACTTGGATTTGCTCCAGGAACTGCAAGAAAGATTATCCATACTGGCAAATTACTATTAGTGAATCGTGGTTTTAATATCTACGATAACAAACGGATTGGTACAATTCCAGCCAGTGTCGCTGAAGAACTACTAGGAATTGAACTCCAGAAAGAAGCATAATGAATGACTATTCGTAAAACTAAAAGTGGTAAATGGACTGTTGATGTTTCTAACGGTTTCCACCCAGTCACACAAAAAAGAATACGTATTATTCGTAAAGGATTAAAATCTAAAAAGGAAGCCCTAGAACTTGAACAACATATTAGAGTTGTAGAATTAAAAGAAAAACAATTTGACTTTGTAGTAACAACGGATATGTTATTCGACTTACTTGAAGAAGATGATTTGAAAAATGGCAGAAAAGTAAGCTACACAAGTACACAAAGAAATAATTATGAGCGTCATATTAAGCCATATTTTAAAAATACAAATTTAAATAAATTAACGTATGACCATATATTCGAATTTCGTGAATACCTAAAAACAAAACCTAAAAAACAAAATGAAAATGAAGTTTTAAGCTATAATACAATTAATAAGGTTCTGATTCTACTTAAAAAAATTTTTGATACTGGTATAAGAAAATCACTCATTGATAAAAATCCAGTTAAGAATCTGAGAAAATTACCAATTAGGAAGCCTGATATTAAATTTTGGAGTATAGAAGAATTCACGAGATTTAGAGGACTTATTCGAGATGATGAAATAAGTTATGACCTGTTTTTCGTAATTGCTTTCTTTACTGGAATGAGAATGGGAGAAATCCTCGCATTGAACTGGAATGATATAAATCTTTTAACAAATACGATTTACGTTACCAAAACGGTATACTTTGTTAATAATACAAGCTACATTAATACAACAAAAACACGATCAGGAACTAGAAATATAACAATAAATCAGAAATTAGCAGAAATGCTAATAGATTGGAAAGTAAAACAAAAAGAAAAACTTGAGGAATTTACGAAAAATACTGAAGAACTTCAAATAATACAGAGTACACCAATATCAATTACAAAAAATATGATTGATAAGAAGTTTAAGCAAATACTAGAAAGGGATAAAGATTTAAAGAAAATAAGAATTCATGATTTAAGACACTCTCATGCATCATTACTTATAAATCAAGGAGAAGATTATCTTGTTGTCAAAGAAAGATTAGGACACGCATCTATTACAACAACAATTGATACTTATTCTCATTTGTACCCTAGCAAACAGAAAACATTGGCTAATAAACTTGATGATTTATTTTAAAATGGAAAAAATTGGTAACTCAACAAAAACAGAGAAAAAAAGACAAGGTCCGAAAACCTTGTCTTTTTTACTATACCGGCGGCCGGGGTCGAACCGGCACGTCCTTGCGGACACTGGATTTTGAGTCCAGCGCGTCTGCCAATTCCGCCACGCCGGCAAAGTATAACTGGGGTAGCTGGATTCGAACCAACGCATGAGGGAGTCAAAGTCCCTTGCCTTACCGCTTGGCTATACCCCAAAAATATAGGCGAATGAGGGGAATCGAACCCCCGAATGTCAGAGCCACAATCTGATGTGTTAACCACTTCACCACATTCGCCACCTTACTAACACGGGCAGTAGGAATTGAACCCACACTGAAGGTTTTGGAGACCTTAGTTCTACCTTTAAACTATGCCCGTTACTATGGAAGGGGAGGGATTCGAACCCCCGAACCCGAAGGAGCGGATTTACAGTCCGCCGCGTTTAGCCTCTTCGCTACCCTTCCAAAATATAAACAAATGGCGCGAGACGGAATCGAACCGCCGACACATGGAGCTTCAATCCATTGCTCTACCAACTGAGCTACCGAGCCAAATTGCGGGAGCAGGATTTGAACCTACGACCTTCGGGTTATGAGCCCGACGAGCTACCTAGCTGCTCCATCCCGCGTTAGTTATAAGGAGGATGTGGGATTCGAACCCACGCACGCTTTTACACGCCTGACGGTTTTCAAGACCGTTCCCTTCAGCCGGACTTGGGTAATCCTCCATAAAATATAGTCCGTACGGGATTCGAACCCGTGTTACCGCCGTGAAAAGGCGGTGTCTTAACCCCTTGACCAACGGACCATATAATGGGCACGAGTGGAATCGAACCACCGACCTCACGCTTATCAGGCGTGCGCTCTAACCATCTGAGCTACGCGCCCAA
>NZ_JACLQL010000014.1:0-5094 GCF_016648635.1 Streptococcus sp. 21.1
GAATAAACTCATAGACTTTTTTAAAATCACGAAATAACTTATAAATAATATTTATAACGGGTTATAAAACTATTGTAATAGCTAAATTTAAGTGAGTAGATATTTATATTATAAAAGATTATAAAAAAAGAAAATAATAAAATTATGACATTTTGTCTTGAAGATTTACATTTTTTTGATAACATAATGGAAAGGGGATTAGAATAAATTTTTAGGAAGGGCAATTGGATGGTGAGAGATCCAATTGTTATGGAGAACTATGGGTAAAGATTTATTCAACGAGAAGAAAAGTCGCTTTTCTCTTCGCAAATTAAATATCGGGGTTTGTTCGGTATTGCTAGGAACACTTATTATGATTGGTGGGACTGCACAAGCAGATGAAAACACTGAAACGACAGCTGCACCGATTACGCCAGTAGCAGAAGCAGGTGAAACGACGGGGTCTTTAGTCGAGACTAGAACAGTCGCAGCGACAAATCCTGTTGCAAGTACAGCAGCTGCAACAAGTGCTGAAGCACCAGCTACTGTCGCAACGCCTGTGACGTCAACAGCACCTGCAACAACTACGGAGAGCGCTACATCACAAGCTGCAGCAACATCAGAAGCACCGGCAAGCACATCAGCAGCTCCAACTTCTGAAACTGCACAAGCATCGACTTCAGAGGCTGCTCAAGCAAGTAATTCTTCTGAAGCTGAAAAACCACGCGTTCGTTCACGTCGTGCGGTTCCTGCTGCAGCATCTACATCTGCAACAGAAGCATCTACTAAGAATGTATCAACTTCAATTGAAGCTGGTGACGAATATGTTACAATTCGTACAGATGCGGCTTCAACTGTTAAGGTAACGGTAGATGGTCAAGAAGTTTCAATTAACGGGGCAGATGGTGTTTATACCTTCAAACGTCCATCAGCAGGTGGTACTGTCGTAGCAACAGCTACAGATGCGTCTGGTAAAAATGCTACGAAACAGTTAATTGTCTCACCAAGTACTGTAAATGGTGTCATTAAACCTAGTGATTCATCACTTACAATTACTAATAAATTTGACACTACTGGTATCACAACTGATAAGGAATCTCCTTACGTTGTTAAGAACGCTGGTGTTGAGTTTAATAAAGTCAATGACGATGGTACCATCTCTCTTACTGGGACATCATGGACGCGTCTTGCGGGTGGATGGGCTAAGGATAAAGCTTTCCCTCTTGGAGCTCATATGATTTTGAACTTCCAAAATCCAACCTTCTATGAAAATATTGAAAAAATCACAATCAAACCAACTTACCAAGGTAAGGAAAAAACATTTACAAGTTACGAAAATGGTTCAGTTTGGTCTGTTCCAATTCAAAATGATACTGTAGCTTCTGGTGGTATTGGGGCAGCTTATGACCACCCAATTACTATTACCTTGAAAAATGGCAAGACCTTAAACGATCTTGGACTTGCAAACACACCATTGTCATTCTCATCTGCATGGATTACAGGTAAGGACTACGGAAAAGTAATTCCTAATAAATTGGTTCGTGAAAGTATTGACAACTCATGGTTTATTGCATCAGATAACGCTAGGAAAACTGCGTCTGATAATGGTTTGACCAACGCCTTTACAGGGACTCCTGGTAAGGGTGTGAATACACAACCAACTCTAAAAGTACTTCCACGTTTTACAAGCGATGGTAAGGCAGATTCAATTGAATTGGTTTATACCATGAAAGTATCTGCGGCTATGGGTGTTGTGAACTTAGGTTCAAATACCTTCCAATCTGTGCCTTATATTGAACAAGAATTGCCTAAGAGTCTCTTGCCATATCTTGATTTGAATGAAACTTATATTTACAAATCTGATGCGGATGGCTCTGCTGTAAGTGGTGTTCAAAAAACTAAGGTTGTCATGGATGCATCAGGGAAACTTGATACACGTAAGACAGATGCCATTAGTATTGCTACAAAATCTAACCCATCACAAAGTGACGTTGATAAGGTTCGTAATTATATCGACAAAAATATCTTAGGTACAGCCTCAGGGCAACTTGGTTCATATACAATTTCTTACAAGATTAAAGACACAGTTGATTCAGTTGAATTGGCTAAGAAATTGAATGCTGAAATCAAGAAAAATAACGGCATGCTTCTCTTTGAGCAATGGATGGAACGTGGTGTTAAACCAAACTTGAATGCTATCCAACGTAGCTGGAAAGGTAATACCGAAGGGGTTCATCAAGGGTCATATGCAAATGCCTTCCTTGATACTAACCTATTGATTGTTAATGCACCTAAGAATCAAACTTATGATGTGACTTACAGTAAATCAGTAGTCACTGCTGGAGACACAACTCAGCCACAAATTCCACTTGTACGTGATGTCGAAGGTAAGGAAGTATCTGTGCCTTCTGGTACAACTTTCAAAGCTGGCACACTTCCAGCTGGAATTGACTCTGTTTCTGTTGATGAAAGTACAGGGGCTATCACAAGTAAGACTTCTGCCAATGCGACTCCTGGCTTGGTAAATGTGCCAATGCTTGTGACATATCCTGATGGAACAACTGAAACAGTCAATGTCCCAATTGAAATCAAGGCTAAACAAACAGATGCTGATAAGTATGAACCAACTGCAAAAAATCAAACCGTTAACGTAGGCGAAACACCAGACGCTAAAGGTTCAATCGGCAATGTTTCAGACCTACCAAGCGGAACAACCTTTGAGTACAAGACACCAGTTGATACAACAACAGCAGGTGAGAAGGACGCAACAGTCGTTGTGACTTATCCAGATGGCTCTAAAGACGAAGTCCCAGTTAAGGTGACAGTCGTAGATCCACGTACGGATGCGGATAAGAACACGCCAACAGCCAAGGATCAAACCGTTAACGTAGGCGAAACACCAGATGCCAAAGGTTCAATTGGCAACGTTTCAGATCTACCAAGCGGCACAACATTTGAGTACAAGACACCAGTAGATACAACAACAGCTGGTGAAAAAGACGCTACTGTTGTTGTCACTTACCCAGATGGCTCTAAGGATGAAGTCCCAGTTAAGGTAACAGTCGTAGATCCACGTACAGATGCGGATAAGAACACGCCAACAGCTAAGGATCAAACTGTTAACGTAGGCGAAACACCAGACGCTAAAGGTTCAATCGGCAATGTTTCCGACCTACCAAGCGGAACAACCTTTGAGTACAAGACACCAGTTGATACAACAACAGCAGGTGAGAAGGACGCAACAGTCGTTGTGACTTATCCAGATGGCTCTAAAGACGAAGTCCCAGTTAAGGTGACAGTCGTAGATCCACGTACGGATGCGGATAAGAACACGCCAACAGCCAAGGATCAAACCGTTAACGTAGGCGAAACACCAGATGCCAAAGGTTCAATTGGCAACGTTTCAGATCTACCAAGCGGCACAACCTTTGAGTACAAGACACCAGTAGATACAACAACAGCTGGTGAGAAGGACGCAACAGTCGTTGTGACTTATCCAGATGGATCTAAGGACGAAGTGCCAGTCACTATCAAGGTTGTAGATCCAAGTACGGATGCAGATAAGAACACACCAACACCTAAGGATCAAACGGTTAACGTTGGTGAAACACCAAAAGCACAAGATTCAATCGGCAATGTTGGTGATCTTCCAGAAGGAACTAAGTTCGAATTCAAGACTCCAGTGGATACAACAACACCGGGCGATAAAGGAACAACAGTTGTAGTGACCTACCCAGATGGTTCAATCGATGAAGTCCCAGTCACTATCAAGGTTGTAGATCCACGAACTGACGCAGACAAAAACACGCCAACTCCTAAAGACCAAACGGTCAATGTTGGTGAAACACCAGATGCTAAGAACTCAATCGGCAACGTCGGAGACCTTCCAGAAGGAACTAAGTTCGAATTCAAGACACCAGTCGACACAACAACAGTTGGTGAAAAAGACGCAACAGTTGTTGTTGCTTATCCAGATGGTTCTAAGGACGAAGTTCCAGTTAAGGTAACTGTTAAAGATCCACGCACAGATGCCGATAAGAATACACCAACAGCTAAGGATCAAACAGTAAACAAGGGCGAAACACCAGATGCTAAGAACTCAATTGGCAATGTTTCCGACCTACCAAGCGGAACAACATTTGAGTACAAGACACCAGTAGATACAACAACAGCTGGTGAAAAAGACGCTACTGTTGTTGTCACTTATCCTGACGGTTCTAAGGATGAGGTTCCAGTTAAGGTAACTGTTAAAGATCCACGCACAGATGCGGACAAGAACACACCAACACCTAAGGATCAAACGGTTAACGTTGGTGAAACACCAGATGCTAAGAACTCAATTGGCAATGTTGGTGATCTTCCAAGTGGTACGAAATTCGAATTCAAGACACCAGTAGACACAACAACACCAGGCGATAAAGGAACAACCGTCGTTGTGACCTACCCAGATGGTTCAATCGATGAAGTCCCAGTCACTATCAAGGTTGTAGATCCACGTACGGATGCGGATAAGAACACACCAACACCTAAGGATCAAACGGTTAATGTTGGTGAAACACCAAAAGCACAAGATTCAATCGGCAATGTAGGTGATTTTCCAGAAGGAACTAAGTTCGAATTCAAGACTCCAGTGGATACAACAACTCCGGGCGATAAAGGAACAACAGTAGTTGTGACTTATCCAGATGGTTCAATTGATGAAGTGCCAGTCACTATCAAAGTTGTAGATCCACGTACGGATGCGGATAAGAACACACCAACACCTAAGGATCAAACGGTTAACGTTGGTGAAACACCAGATGCTAAGAACTCAATTGGCAATGTTGGAGACCTTCCAGAAGGAACTAAGTTTGAATTCAAGACTCCAGTAGATACAACAACACCAGGTGAAAAATCATCAACAGTTGTAGTAACCTACCCAGATGGATCTAAGGATGAAGTGCCAGTCACAGTTAAGGTTGTGGATCCTCGTACTGATGCAGATAAGAACACACCAACACCAAAAGATCAAACAGTCAATGTTGGTGAAACACCAAAAGCTCAAGATTCAATTGGCAATGTTGGTGATCTTCCAGAAGGAACTAAGTTCGAGTACAAGACACCTGTTGACACAAC
>NZ_JACLQL010000014.1:5194-39896 GCF_016648635.1 Streptococcus sp. 21.1
AACAGAAGGCGAAAAAGACGCAACAGTTATCGTCACTTACCCAGACGGTTCTAAAGACGAAGTTCCAGTTAAGGTAACTGTTAAAGATCCACGTACGGATGCCGATAAGAACACTCCTGTAGCCAAAGATCAAACGGTTAAACCAGGCGATCAACCAAACGCTAAGGATTCCATTGGCAACGTTGGAGATCTTCCAGAAGGCACTAAGTTCGAGTACAAGACACCTGTTGACACAACAACAGAAGGCGAAAAAGACGCAACAGTTATCGTCACTTACCCAGACGGTTCTAAAGACGAAGTTCCAGTTAAGGTAATCGTTAAAGACCCACGCACAGATGCGGATAAGAACACACCAATGGTTGACAATCAAGTGACTAAAGAAACTCCAGCACCAACAGTGCATAAACCTGCTCCTGCATTAGATACAGTTCATGTCGCCTCAAAAGCAACACCAGCTGCAACTGATACTAAGCAAGCTTTGCCTGAGACAGGTGAAAACACTTCATTATTGGCTACTCTATTGGGTGGTTTGATGACAGTGGCTGGACTTGGTTTGGCAGGAAAACGCAAAAAAGAAGACTAAGATAGTTCATAGGTTAGATCCCTCAACATAGTTAGTTAGGCTATTTCGGTTTTCGAAAAAAGGGACTCATCCCATAAGGGGTGGGTCTCTTTTGTGTCTATTACAAGACAGTTTTTGTTTATATTAAAAAATTAGATAAAAACTCAAAAGGTGAAGAGGTTTATTCAAAAAATATTAGTAACTTAGATTATAGGCGAAATTCCCATAAATAGTGATATGCATGAAAATGCTTATATGAAAAGGTTTGATTATTTTCACGAGGATCTAGTTACTAATCATAATTCGTTTTTTATATTGATTAAAAATTAGAGAAAATACTTGCCTAAAGATTAAAAAAAGGATATGATAGACTTCGGAAGAAGGTTAATAAATGTATGGAGTGCGTGTTTTTTCAATAACGTCTTCGTTTTTTTGACGTGCCTTGGGGTACAAGGATTAACTTATAGGAAGATTTTGAATGAAACAAGCAAATCATGTTTTTGAAAAAGTGACAAAATACGCCATTCGTAAATTGTCAGTAGGTGTAGGGCCAGTTGCTATCGGGACATTCTTGTTAGCAGGTGGTCTTTTCGTGTCTAAACCAGTTTCGGCAGACCAGGTTACCTCGGATGCATCGGTACACATGGCCTATGTCACAGAAAATGAATTAACAGCTGAAGAGCAGAAGCAAGTGGTACATGCTATTCCTAAGGAATATCAAAATGAGGACACTTTTTATCTGGTTTATAAACGTAAGGGAGACAGTCAAGCCACTCTTCCTCAGACAGGAAGTTCCGACTGGGCAGCGACAGGTTTGGGATTGGCAACAGCGACTATGGCTGTGTTGCTATTTTCAAAAAAACATCGTAAAAAAATTATTGGCTTGGTCTTGATTGGGGCCGCAGGGCAAAGTCTCCTTGTGCCGATAGAGGTTCTTGCCTTGCAAAACAAGGAGTTGCAGGCCTATAATCAAACTCTTGCGGTTTCAAATAAAGAAGATTTGGCTAAGGGTGTTATTGCCATTGATGGTTATGAGTATGTGGGTTATCTGCGTTACTCTGTTAAGCCGGAGCTTGAACAACCTTTGGAGAATACTTTGCAAGGGCTTGAGTCTTCAATAAAAGAAGATAATACAGTTAGTCAGGGGACAGCTGATAGGGATAGTAAGGGAATCAGTTGGAAAAAAGGAACACAGGAGCCAGGTCATGAAGGCGAGGCAGCTGTTCAACCTGCTAACCCAGAGTACACTGGACCAATTAGCGCTAAAGGTACGCAAGAATCAGGTCATGAAGGCGAGGCAGCTGTTCAACCTGCAAATCCAGAGTACACTGGACCGATTAGTGCCAATGGTACCCAAGAAGTTGGACATGAAGGCGAAGCGTTGGTTCAACCTGCAAATCCAGAGTACACAGGACCGATTAGTGCCAATGGTACCCAAGAAGTTGGACACGAAGGCGAAGCGTTGGTTCAACCTGCAAATCCAGAGTACACAGGACCGATTAGTGCCAATGGAACACAAGAAGTAGGTCATGAGGGTGAAGCTTTGGTTCAACCTGTTGCCCCTGAATATACGGGCCCAATCAGTGCTAATGGTACCCAAGAAGTTGGTCACGAAGGCGAAGCTACTGTTCAACCTGTCGCTCCAGAGTACACCGGTTCAATCAGTAGCGATACTACAAGTGCTAATGGAACGCAGGAAGTTGGACACGAGGGTGAAGCATGGGTCCAACCTGCTAATCCAGATTACACTGGACCGATCAGTGCTAATGGTACCCAAGAAGTTGGGCACGAGGGCGAAGCATGGGTCCAACCAGCTAATCCAGAGTACATTGGACCGATCAGTGCTAACGGTACCCAAGAAGTTGGGCACGAAGGCGAGGCAGTGGTTCAACCAGCTAACCCAGAGTACACCGGTCCAATCAGTGCTAACGGTACCCAAGAAGTTGGCCATGAAGGCGAAGCAGCTGTACAACCTGCTAATCCAGACTATACTGGTAAACTGGAAGCTAAGGGTACACAAGAATCCGGTCATGAAGGCGAAGCCCTTGTTCAACCTACAAATCCAGAGTACACAGGCAAACTGGAAGCCAAGGGTACACAAGAATCAGGTCACGAAGGTGAGGCGGCTGTCCAACCCGAGAATCCTGTCCACACTCCAGTTGTTGGAAGTGTCACAGAGACTGAAACGCAAGCCATCGATTATCCTATCGAAGTTATCACTGATGATAGCAAGTATGTGGATGAAGAGGTTGTCGAGCAAGAAGGTCAAAAAGGTAGCCAAGAAATCCAGAAAATTTACCAAACCATTGATGGTGTCAAGGTTGGTGAGCCAACTATTGTATCAGGTAAGGTTATTGAGGTGCCACAACCTAGAAAGCTTCGTCGTGGCAGCAAGCCTCTAGATGGAACAACGACGGAAGAGTCTATCGTAGAGCTTCCATTTAAAGAGATTGTCCAAGAAGATGATAGTCTTGAAAAGGGCACTCTAAAGGTTGTTCAAGAAGGTCAAGAAGGTCAAAACAAAATCACCAAAGTCTATAAGACCTATAAAGGGAATAAGACGTCTGAGGCACCAACTGTTACTGAAACCGTGCTAGTTCCTGTTCAAAATCGTATCGTTCACAAAGGGACCAAGGTATCTGAAAAACCAGTGCTTACGCTGACACAGATTGACAAGGATGATTTGGGTCGTAGTGCTAAACTTAGCTACAACTTGACGAATCCAGGTTCAGCAGCTATCACGACTATTAAAGCGCTCCTCAAGCAAAACGGACAGGTTGTTCAAACGCTTGATATTCCTAGCACGACCTTGACTGCTGACCTAACAAACTTAGACTATTACAAGCCATATACCCTCACAACAACTATGACCTATAATCGTGGCAATGGTGAGGAGAATCAGGTTTTGGCAGACCAAACTCTCCAACTGGATCTCAAGAAGGTCGAGCTTAAAGATTTTGCACGTACAGATTTGATTAAGTATGACAATCAAACAGAAGTGGATGAGACTCGTCTGGCAGCTGTACCTCAGGATCTCACGAATTACTACTTGAAGATGACTTCTGCGGATCAGAAGACCACCTACTTGGCAGTAAAAGCCGTCGAAGAAACAACGGTTGATGGCAAGGCGGTTTATAAGGTAACTGCAGCAGCGGACAATTTGGTGCAACGTGATGCCCAAAACCATTTTGCTCAAACCTATAGCTATTACATTGAGAAACCTCAGGCTAGCCAAGCCAATGTTTACTACGATTTTGCTGAGTTGGTCAATGCCATTCAGGCGAATCCTTCAGGTGAATTTAGGCTGGGTCAAAGCATGAGTGCTCGTCACGTCGTTCCAAACGGTAAATCATACATTACGACCGAATTTACTGGTAAGTTGCTCAGTGATGGTGACAAACGCTATGCCATCTATGATTTAGAGCATCCATTGTTTAATGTCATCAATGGCGGAACGATCAAGAATATCAACTTTGAAAATGTAGACATCAATCGCCCTGATCAAAATCAAATCGCGACGGTTGGATTTAACCTTAAAAACAAAGGTCTGATTGAAGATGTTAAGGTGGCTGGTTCAGTGACTGGTAACAATGACGTTGCAGGTATTGTCAATAAGATTGATGAAGATGGCAAGATTGAAAATGTTGCCTTTATCGGTAAAATCAACTCTGTTGGTAATAACTCAACAGTTGGTGGGATTGCTGGTTCAAACTACATGGGATTCGTCAACAGAGCCTATGTGGATGCGACCATTACAGCTCAAAATGCCAACGCAAGTATGTTGGTGCCATTTGTCACTTACATGCTCAACAGTTGGAAATCAGGAACGAAGGCTAAGGTAACCAATTCAGTAGCTAAAGGTGTTCTTGATGTTAAAAACACAAGAAATGTCGGTGGTATTGTTGCTAAGACATGGCCTTACGGTGCTGTTCAAGATAATGTGACCTATGCTAAGGTTATCAAGGGTCAAGAAATTTTTGCTTCTAACGATGTCAATGATGAAGACGGTGGCCCATACATCAAAGATCTCTTTGGTGTTGTTGGTTACAGCTCGGCCGAAGATGGTACTGGTAAAGATACTAAGAGTCCGAATAAGCTCAAACATTTGACCAAGGAAGAAGCTGACAAGCGTGTTGAAGGTTACAACATCACAGCTGATACATTTGTTAGCGAGCCTTACACGTTGAATACTCTTAACAATGTTTCTAGTCAAGCTGATTTTGCCAATATTCAAGACTATAAGCCAGAATACAAGCAGGCTTACAAGAATATTGAGAAATTCCAGCCATTCTATAACAAGGATTATATTGTCTATCAAGCAAATAAACTGGCCAAAGACCATAACTTGAATACCAAAGAGGTGCTCTCAGTGACACCGATGAAAGACAGTAATTTTGTTACAGACCTAAGCGATGCTAACAAGATTATTGTTCACTATGCTGATGGAAGCAAAGACTACTTCAAGCTTTCAGAGAGTTCAGAAGGTTTGAGCAACGTTAAGGAGTACACTGTTACTGATTTGGGTATCAAGTACACTCCGAATATCGTTCAAAAAGACCACTCAAGTCTTATCAATGGTATTGTTGATATTCTTAAGCCGATTGAGTTGCAGTCTGATCCGATTTACCAAAAACTTGGTCGTACCGGTCCAAACAAGGTCAATGCTATCAAGAACCTCTTCTTGGAAGAAAGTTTTGACGCTGTTAAGGCTAATTTAACTAACCTGGTGACTAAGCTGGTTCAAAATGAGGATCATCAGCTTAACCAATCACCAGCTGCCCAACAAATGATTCTTGACAAGGTTGAGAAAAATAAAGCGGCTCTCTTGTTAGGTTTGACTTACTTGAATCGCTACTATGGTGTTAAGTTCGATGATGTTAATATCAAAGAAATCATGCTCTTCAAACCAGATTTCTATGGTAAAAATGTGGATGTCCTTGACCGTTTGATTGAGATTGGCTCTAAGGAAAATAATATCAGTGGTTCAAGAACATACGATGCTTTTGGTGAAGTTCTCGCCAAAAGTACCCTTTCTAGTGATCTGACCGACTTCCTTAATTACAACCGAAAACTCTTTACCACTATCGACAATATGAATGATTGGTTCATCGATGCTGCTAAGGATAAGGTCTACGTTGTTGAGAAGGCATCTCAAAATGAAGGTGTCGGTGAGCACAAGTATCGTGTTTATGATAACCTTAGTCGTGGTCTCCACCGCAAGATGATTTTGCCATTGTTGAACCTTGATAAGACAGAGATGTTCTTGATTTCTACCTATGACACCATGTCTTATGGTACGGCTAACAAGTACAATACAACCTTAGAGAAGTTGAAACCTGAGATTGATCTAGCCGCTCAACGTCAAATCAACTATCTTGATTTCTGGCAAAGATTGGCTGCGGATAATGTCAAAAACAAATTGTTCAAAGACATTGTCAATCCAGTCTGGGAAGGTTTCTATGTCTGGGGTCATGGTTGGCCAGGTTGGCCAGAGCGCTACGGCCAATTCAAGAACAGTACAGAAGTCTATGTGCCAATCCGTGAAATCTATGGACCAGTCGGTGAGTACTATGGTGATAACGGAGCTATGGCTGGTGCCTATGCTGCCATCTACGACAATCCATACGATAATCGTGCCAAGGTTACCTTCGTCATGTCTAACATGATTAGTGAGTACGGTGCTTCGGCCTTCACTCATGAAACAACTCATATCAATGACCGTATTGCCTACTTTGGAGGCTTTGGTCGTCGTGAAGGAACAGACGTTGAAGCTTATGCCCAAGGGATGTTGCAATCACCAGCTACTCAGGGCCATCAAGGTGAATACGGGGCCTTGGGACTTAACATGGCCTTTGAAAGAGAAAATGACGGTAATCAGTGGTACAACACTAATCCAAACAAGTTGAAGTCGCGTGAAGCCATCGACCGTTACATGAAGGGCTACAACGATACCCTTATGCTTCTTGACTCCCTTGAAGGGGAAGCGGTCCTCAGCCAAGGAAATCAAGAGCTCAATAACGCATGGTTCAAGAAGGTAGATAAACAGCTACGAGGTAATAGTAAAAACCAATACGACAAGGTTCGTGCTCTAAGTGATAGCGAAAAAGCTATTAGCTTGACTTCTATTGATGACCTTGTAGATAATAACTTCATGACCAATCGTGGACCTGGAAATGGAGTTTATAAACCTGAGGATTTCTCTTCTGCCTATGTCAATGTGCCTATGATGTCTGCCATTTATGGTGGTAATACCAGTGAGGGCTCTCCAGGTGCTATGTCCTTCAAGCATAATACTTTCAGACTCTGGGGTTACTACGGCTATGAAAAAGGCTTCCTAGGTTATGCGACCAACAAGTATAAACAAGAAGCCAAAGCAGCTGGTAAGAACACCCTTGGTGATGACTTTATCATTAACAAGATTTCTGATGGCCAGTTCAACACCCTAGAAGACTTCAAGAAGTCCTACTTCAAAGAAGTGAAAGAAAAAGCGTCCCATGGTTTGACGACAGTTGCTATTGATGGCACATCTGTAAGTTCTTACGATGATTTGTTGACCTTGTTTAAAGCGGCAGTAGCCAAAGATGCTGCAAGTCTTAAAACAGATAATAACGGTAATAAATCTGTGTCAACAAGCCATACGACGAAACTCAAAGAAGCTGTCTATAAGAAACTCCTACAAGAGACAGATAGTTTCACAAGTTCTATTTTCAAATAATAGATGAAAAAATCCCTTTTGGTAAATACCAAAGGGATTTTTGAGTTTGTTCGAAAAAGGAGTAGTAAGGAGTCTCTATGTCAGTATTGGCAAGGGTTGAGAGAACTGTGAGTTGAGTCGTTAAAAAATTTTTCTTTTTGAAGGGAGAGTATTTTGTATTTTAATAAATATCACCAAAACTAAAAAATAAGGTTAGTGTGATGAACGTTTTTAATGAAAAATGGTTTGATATGAAAGTATTTTGAAAATTATAGAACTAACAAAACAGAGGATTGTGGTAAATAAAAGCACGAACATTTTGATGTTTCAAAGGACTTAGATAAAAGTTTTAAATTAATATTCTCTAATGAAAGTTAAACTTTAGAACAATAATCATTATATATTTGACAATTTAATAATTATAGTATAAAATGGAAACTGTATATAAAGTAATTTGGATATTGAGGAAATTTATTATTATGAGAGATATGTTTAATAAACGCCAACGTTTTTCATTAAGAAAATACAGCTTTGGTGTAGCCTCTGTCCTTTTGGGAGTTTCAATCTTCTCAAATGCACAGGGTGCCCAAGCTGATGAAACGGTAGCACCAACTACCGCAGGTATGGAAACAACTGCTGAGCCAGATGTCGTCGTGGAGCAATCAACGCCAACAACAGCATCAGTAGCTCCAGCAACAACAGAAAACGCACCAAGCTCAGTCTCTACTGTGGCCTTGGCTAGTGAACAGCCACAATCAGCAGCTCAAGAAAGCCAAGCAACTTCAACAACTAGTCAAACAGCATCTAGTTCAGAAGCAGCTTCTCAGGCTGCATCGCAAGCGAGCTCTGAATCTGTAGCAGCGACTGCTTCATCTGTAGCGACTAGTGCACAAGCTCTTAGCTCAACAGCAGTAGCCGAAGCTCCTGTTGCTGGTCAAGTATCAGCACAAACAAGTGCAGCAGCTTCAGTTGCGACTGCAGCAGAAACTGCCAGCGCAGAGTCTACAACCAATGCTGTAAATAGCGTCCTTAAAGTGGCGACTAGTGAGTTGGCCGTGACAAGCAGTGAATTGAATGCTGCTGAAGCAAGCCTTAACTCTGAAAATCTCATCAATGCTATGGGACTTGCGGTATCAAACCGTAGTCTTCGTTCAGCTGATGCGGTTGCTGTTTTGACAAATGCTGGAGCAGGTTCAACAAACCCTGATTTGACAAACCTAGGCTACAAACTTGCCTATTTGCCAGAACGTCAACAATACTTTGTTAACATTGATTACATCAACAATCTTAGAGTTGGTCGTGATAATCGTGGGGTTATGAGACCTTATGACTACATTACAAATGGTAACTATATGGTTGTCGTTAACTATGCCAACCTTGGTATTATTGACTACGTTGATGAAGCAGGAAACAAGATTCCTGGATCTTCAACATACCGTATCAACAACTCAACTGAAACAATCACTGCAAACGGTAGGACTTACAATAAGATCTACGATGCGGGTATAACAGAGCTTCCTCCAGTACCAGCAGGTTATCGTATCAAGTATGCGTCTGCTGACAAATCTAAAGCTAATGCTTACGTAGATGTCTTAAAATCAGAACGTCAATATGACTATACAAATGGTATTGCAACCATTCGCTCAGATCGTACTTGGGACTTTAACCAAAGTCGTGTTGTTGACCTTGTTCAATTTGCTAATGGTTCACAAGGTTTGGATGCTTCGATTGATGCCAATGGCGGTGGTCAATACCTAGCTCCTGGTTACCGTTACCACATTATCGTTGAAAAAGACACTAAAGATGTCACAAAAGCAACAAGTCAAACAGTAACTTACACTGGTGCTGATACGAAGACACCAGCTGCTAACACTCAAAATGACTTTAGCTTCAACGGTAAAGAAGATCCTACAACTAATACAACAACTTGGACTGAAACGACTCACACTTATGGAACAGTCAAAACTCCAGTTGTTACTGGTTACTATGCTGATAAAGCCGTAGCAGGTGGCAAGACAGTTACTCCAGATGCACCAAATGCTACAGATACAGTTACTTACAAGGCCTTTGGTAAGTTCATTGCTGTGGATGAAAATGGCAGTCCAATTCCAGGTGTATCAACAACTGCCTACACTAACGATCCTAATGATGCGACTAAGATGATTGCCATCGACAAGACGCTTCCAAGTATTCCTGGTTACACTGTTAAGGTTGTCCCTGCATCACCATCAAATCCAGGTGAAGACACTCGTGTCGTTTACGTAGCAATCGTTAACGATGTGACTAAGGCTACTAAACAAACGGTTACCTTCCAAGGTGCAGGCGATAAAACTCCAGCTGCAGATGTGAAATCTGACTATACCTTTGCAGGTAAGGATAACCAAGCGACTGGTAAGGTGACTTGGAATGAAACTAGCCACACTTACGGTACAGTTAAGGTTCCTGTTGTTAATGGTTACTTTGCAGATAAAGCGGTAGCAGGTGGTAAGACAGTAACTCCAGATGCTCCAGAAGCAACTGACACCGTAACTTATAAGGCTTTTGGTAAATTTGTCATTGTCGATGAAAATGGTAAGCCAATTGCAGGTGTCTCTGATACTGCCTACATCAATGATCCTAACGATCCAACTAAGATGATTGCAGTTGACAAGAACTTGCCAACTATCCCAGGTTACACTGCTAAGGTAGTACCTGCAACACCAGGTGACTTGTCTAGCGATACTAAGGTTGTTTACGTTAAGAATGATCAAAAAGCAAGTGTTGTTTACCGTGATGAAACAAGTGGTTCAACCCTTGAAACTGTTGCTTTGGCTGGTAAGTCTGGTGAAGCGGTTAACTATTCAACAGCTGAACGTATCAAACACTATCAAGACCTTGGCTATGTCCTTGTAACAGATGGTTACCCAGCTGGTGCAAGCTTTGACTTGGATAGCACAGTTGACCAAGCTTGGACAGTAAGCTTCAAACGTGTAGCACTTGACTTTAATCCAGACAATGCTCACGAACCAGGAACACCAATCTATCCTAACCAACCAAACGGTCCAAAATGGCCAGCTAAGGATGCTTACCTTAAAGATGTGACATATACTGTTCACTATGCAAGCAAAGATAGCAATGCTAAATTGCCAGCAGACAGTGTTCAGAAAGCACAATGGAAACGTTCATTGACGCTTGACTCTGTAACAGGTGATATTCTTACTGCAGGTGAATGGAAGGCAGATAAGACTAAGTTTGATCTCGTGATTACACCAATGGTTAACGGTTACTTCGCAGATAAAGGTCGTGTGGCTTCTCAAGATGTCACTATGGACAGCAAGGTTGAAACGGTTACTTACACTAAATTTGGTAAGATTATTGCCGTTGACGAAAAAGGGAATCCAATCCCAGGTGTTGAAGCAGTTACTTACACAAATGATCCTAACGATCCAACTAAGGCTGCTATGACACTTGTTCCTGAAGTGAAAGGTTACAAGGCTGATAAGACTGGTGTGACACCAAGCAACCCTGGTGAAGATACAAAGGTTGTTTACAAGGTGGTTAATGCAGAACCTGCTAAACCGGCAGTTAACAAAGAAGTTGGTACTATCGTTGTTATCTACCGTGACGAGTATGGTAACCAAATCAAGATGCCACTTGTGATCACTAACTCTGTTGGTTCAGAAGTTAATGTTCATGGTGACCGTTACATCTACCGTAACGGTGTGAAATATGAATTGATCCGTCAAGAAGGTAAATCTACAGACAAGATGACAGAAGGTCAAACAGTCGTAACTTACATCTACCGTAAGGTTGAAGATGGCTCAACACCTTCAAATGGCAATGGTGGTCAATCTGGAAGCTCAACTTCTAAAGCTGTAAAAGCAACTTCAAACGGTTCTAAAGGATCTAAGGGTTCTGGATCTGGATCAGCAGCTGATGGCGCTTCAGACGGTAAAGGTTCAGATAAGAAGAAATCTGGAAATAAAGATGGTAAGAAGGCAGATGGTTCTGATAAAGCTAAAGAAGGCGATGAACAATTGCCAGTAACAGGTGAGTCAGATAATAACCTTGCAGCAATGGGTGTTGTTGTCATGGGACTCATGTCAGGACTTGCGGCTATGAATCGTCGTAAAAACCAAGACTAAGATTTCCACACCTTATCTCTCATAAAATCCAAAAATAAAATCTCTCTCGAGTGTGATTGCTCGGGAGAGATTTTTTGTTTGTGGATAAAATTCACGGAATCTCCCAAGGTTTGTGAATCTTTTAAGCAGTATTTAGCTTGATAAGGTACAATAGAGTAAGACAAAACGAATGAGGAGACTGTCATGAAGTTTTTACATACGTCAGATTGGCATGTGGGGCGAACCCTCAATGGCTGGTCTTTGTTGGAGGAGCAGGCGTGGGCCTTTCAACAGATTGTGGATTTGGCTATTAGCGAAAAAGTGGATGGGGTTATCATTGCGGGAGACCTCTATGACCGTGCGGTGCCCCCTGTGGATGCGATTAAGCTTTTTAATAAGACCTTGGCCCGCTTAGTACTGGAGGAACAGATTCCTGTCTATGCTATCAGTGGTAATCATGATGGAGCTGAACGTTTGCATTTTGGGCGTGACTTCTTTCAATCTCAGGGCCTTCATTTAAGCACACGTTTGGAGGAGGCTTTTGAGCCTATTGAGTTGGAGGATTGCCAGATTTTCCTGCTGCCTTTTATCGATCCTATTGATGCTCGTATTTACTATAAGGACGATGAGAATAAGGAAATTCAGGGGATTGGTGATGCCTTGGCCTATATTCTCGAGGATATGGAAAAAGCTTTTGATCCTGACAAGGCCCATGTCTTGGTGACGCATTTTGCGGTTTCTAAGAAGGATGATAGCGATGGTCAAGGTCTTCGAGAATTGATGTTGTCTGAAACCAGCACTACGGTGGGTGGGCTTTCTAATGTGACCAGTGACCTTTTCAAGGCTTTCGATTATGTGGCCTTGGGGCATATCCATACCCGCTTTGCCAGTCCGACCCAGCGCGTGCAATATTCAGGTAGTCCGGTCGCCTTTAATGTCAAAGAAGCCAAGCGCAAGGAAGAAAAGGGTGTTTATATTGTTGAATTGGATGCTACTGGTAACTTGTCTCAGACCTTCCATCCTCTAGAAGTCAAACGACCGATTTTGGCCTTGCAGGAGCCTTTTGAAACCTTGATGTCACCTGAATTTTATAAGGAGCAGCCTTGTCAAAAGGCTTGGTTTGCCTTTGATATTCAATTGTCCAGTCGTAAGGAATTAGAGGGAATCAATGTGCGTGCTCGTCTGGAAGAGATTTATGGGACAGACATTGTAGAAATCACTTTCAGTCGTTTGGGTGATGTCAGGGAAGAAAGCTTGACTGTAGATCAGCACTTAAAAGATTTGGAAATGCAGTCGCCTCAGGAAATTGTCTCTGATTTTTACCAGACAGTGACTGGGGGCGATGTCTTGTCTGAGAGACAAACTGCCCTTGTGGAAAGTATTTTTGAGGAGATTGGAAGGAGTGGACAATGAGACCAGTTCAGTTAGAATTGACCAATTTTGGACCTTATCGTAAGGAAGTCATCAATTTCACCCAGTTTGACCATGCTCCCCTCTTTTTGATTGGTGGGGACACGGGGGCTGGTAAGAGTACACTCTTTGATGCCATGACGGTTGCCTTGTTTGCCACAACCAGTGGCGACCGTAATGTTGAAGAGATGCGGTCAACCTTCGCTGGTCCAGGGGATGACTTGACCAAGGTGACTTTCTACTTCCAACAGGGTAAGCATCTTTATCGCATTGAGCGAGTGCTCCAGCAGGAGAGAGCCAAGCGAGGTGGGGGCACGACCATGCAAAAGGCGACGGCTTCTTTAGTCATTGTGGATAAGATTGGTGGTCAGGAAATTGAAAAGCTTGGGGATAAGATCAAGGAAGTGAGTGACCAGATTGAGCAGATTTTGGGGCTCAATGCTGAGCAGTTCAAACAGATTATTCTCCTTCCGCAAAATGATTTCAGCCGTTTCTTGAAAGAAGATTCTAAGACCAAGACTCAAATTTTAAAGAAAATCTTTGGAACGGGTATTTTTGACCGTTTTCAAAAGAGCTTGGAAGAGCGTCTTCGTCAGAGCAATAAGGATATGGATAAGCGCCAAGCTCAGCTAGATGGCCATTTTGCCAGTCAGGTGTGGTCTGAGGAGGAATTAGCAGTCTTGACCCAAACGCCAGCCTCTGAAAAATTGGCACGCCTTGAAGAGCTTTTGTCTCAGCGTCAAGAAAGTCTTACGGAGCAAAAAAGCATCTTGAAGGATGCCCATGAGGATTTGGTTAAACTGCAGAAGAGCTTGCAAAGTGCTCAAGATTTGGCAAAGATTTTCCAAGAATTGGAGCAAGCCAAGGAGCGTTACCGTCTGGAAATTGAGGAAGGTACTCAGGAACAGGCAGAAGCCAAAGCGCATCTGGAGGAATTGCAGTTTGCCCAAGGGTTGCAGGAAACCATTAGTAGCTTCAAACAATATCAGAAGCAGTTGTTGCAATTAGAGCAGGACCTTGAGATTGCTCAGGAAGCGTTAAGCGCCAAGGAGCAGGATTTTGAGGAAGTTAAGGCACAAAAAGAGGCACTAGCAGCTCAATCTAAGGATTTTCTTCAAAAAGAAGAAAAGCTGGAAGCATGGAAAGAGGACATTATCTATGCTCAGAGTCTTGCTCAAGAGCAGGAGAAAATCAAACGTTCACGTACTAACTACAAGCAGTTGGAAGAAACCTATCAACAGGCGTCGAAAAAGATTGAGACGCTTAACAAGTCCTTGTCAGATTTGGAGGCCAATCGCCTAAGTTTAGATAGCCTGCATGAGGCCGAAAAACTCCTCCAGATTGTGGGCTACAGTGTGGAAAAACAACTGGCACAAGATCTTAAGGAAAAAGAGGAACTAAATCAGGAATTAGAAAAGACCGAAAAACGTCGTCAAGCCCTGTCTTTGGAGATTGACCAGGCTCAAGAAATCCTCAAGGAATTGGAAGACCAGTTAGCAACCACTTTAGCTTCACGTCGTCAACTCATGATTGCCCAGTTGCAGGCAGAATTAGAGGATGGACAGCCATGTATGGTTTGTGGTTCCATTGATCATCCTAAGGTCGATGGGACAAAGGCGAATGAAGCAGCCTTGAAGGATCTCATGAATCAGGTGGAGGAACTTCAAGCTCAAAAAGAAAGGCAAGTCGCTACCTTGTCAAATCGTCAGGCTACCTTGAGCGAGGTTGAATCTAAGCGTCAAGATTTACTTGAACAAGTGGCTAAAGTTAAGTTATCTCTTCAAAAACACTATCAAGAACTAAAAGAGCAAGTTAAGAGACAATTTGATTTTGATTTTTCGGAAGATTATGAAACTGACCGTGGGCAAGCCCTACTCCTGAAGGTTAAGAAGTATTATCAGGAGTTACAAAAACGTTATGATAAGGAAGAGACAGATTATGTCCGATATCAAGATGAAATAGGTAAAGCTCTAGGAAAATTGACAGATTTAACTAAGAGCTATCAAGAAGCTAAGGCGGCGCTTGACCAAGCTAAGGAACGTCTTAAGGAGTTACAAGAAGCTCATCAAGAGCTTGAATCTGTTGAGGTTTATCAAGAACGCATTTCCCTAGCAAAGCAAGAGTTGGACCTCTACAATAAGCAAGTCAAGGAAAATAGTGAAGCCTACAACCAACTTCATGCCGACATTCAAGGAATCAGGGGGCAACTTGAGAGCTTAACCAAGTCTAAAGAAAATGCTAGCCAAGAAACTAAGCGTTTATCAGCTGAACTAGACCAAAGTCTTATGGCTGAAGGGGCCCTCACCAATGACCTAGAGCAAATCCAGCTTTGGCTTCTTGAGGTGAACAAGCAAGCGATTCCTAAGCTCCAGGCTCAATTGACAAGCTACCAAACCCTTAAACAAGAGTTGAAGGCGCAGATTGTCAAGGGTCAAGAGCTTATCAAAGACCAAGAAAAGCCGGACCTTGGCAATCTAACACAAGCAGTAGAGGATTGTCAGGAAAACTATGATAAGCAGCTCGCTCAGGTTTCTGTCATGGAGCAGGGGCTTAAGGATGCGACGGCTACCTACCAAGCGGCTAAAACTCTTCAAGACAGCAACCAAGAGGCTTTCAAAGCTCACCAAGAGCTCAGTGATTTGGTCAGGGTGGTTAAGGGAGAAAATACGGCTCTAACTGGGCGACTCAATCTTGAAGTCTATGTTATCCGTCAGTATTTCCAACAAATCTTGGACTATGCCAATGCTAACTACATCGGTCTCTTAACGGATAACCGCTATTCCTTTGTTCTGAGTGAAGAAGGGCGTAGGGCGCGTGATCACTTTGGTTTGGACATCAACGTCTATGACCAGCTGACAGGTAGCGAGCGTTCCGTCAAATCTTTGTCTGGAGGAGAAACCTTTATCGCTGCACTGGCTATTGCCCTATCCCTCTCAGAGGTGGTGCAAAATACCAGCAAGGGTGCTGTTGTTGAAGCTCTCTTCATCGACGAAGGGTTTGGCTCACTGGATAAGGAAGCCCTGACCAAAGCCATCGCTGTTCTGGAACAAATCGGTGAAAACCGTATGGTCGGTGTCATCAGTCACGTGGATGACATGAAAGAAGGCATCGCCCAACAATTAGCTATCATCAAGTCGCATGATGGCAGTAGTCGTATTAAAATTGTGGATAAGGGGTAAGAGAAGTCAAGGGTTTAAGGACTCTCGTCAAAACGTTTTAATTATTCTAAGAGATAGTTTCTCATCGGAGCTATCTCTTTTTCTATCCACTTATTTCAATCTTCCTAACTATCAGTTTTTTCTGAAAATAAAAGGAAATTTATTTGAAAAAAATCCCTCATAAAAAAGTTAATCTATTAGAAAATTAAGTGATACTATGTTATAATTTAATATGGTTAAGTCTCGATAAAATCAAGGAAAAAGTGTATAGAAATGTGTTTACAATCTTTATATCTTGTGACCGTAAAATGCTTGTCAGATTCTTAGACTGTTCCTTGCTATCTTATGAAAGTTTGAGACAGGAAAATAAAAAAATGTATTAGCTAGAAAAAATAAGAAATAAAAAATGACAGAAAAAATTTCCGTAATTATTCCCGTTTACAATGTAGAAAATCAACTCCAGACCTGTCTAGACAGCGTCCTGGGGCAGACCTATCAAAATCTTGAAATTATTCTCATCAATTATGGCTCAATAGATAATAGCGACGCCATTTGCCGTAGTTATGCTGCTAGGGATTCTCGTATCCTCTATTTTAAAAAGGATAATGGAGGGCTTTCAGATGCTCGCCATATTGGTATTCGTCAGGCTAAGGGAGCTTACGTCACCTACGTTGATGCTGAGGATTGGGTAGAGTCTACTTACCTGGAGGAACTTTATAAGACTCTTCAGGCTCACAAGGCGGATATCGCAGTGGCCAATTACAGTGTCTATAAGGAATCGGAAGATCTCTTTTATTTTTATATCAAAGATGAAGATTATTATGAGCAGGTTTATTCACCGGCTCAGATTATTGATGGTCTCTTTGAAGAAACCAATAATATTAACATCGCTCTGATTTCTGCGACAGGCAAACTCTACAAACGTTCTTTGTTTAATGACTTGCTTTTTCCAAAAGAGCATGCAGGGGAGGATGGCTTTTTCAACCTTAAAGCCTACCTCATGAGTGAGCGTACGGTTTATCTCAACAAGGGACTTTATGTATATCGTGAGAGTCCAGAGATGCCATCAGCGACTTGGATGCAAGACTGGATGATGACCTTGGTTTATGCCATGGAAGAACGCTTGGCTATTGTTGCTAGTCATGGTTTCCCTCTGGAGAAATACATGGTCACCTACCGTCAGATGCTAGAGGCTTGCTTGAAAAATGTGGAGGAGCAAGGTCTCACGGATTCTGATGCCTACCGCTCCATTCAGGAGAAATTCCAGGTCTTGAGTTTAGCTCCTCAACGTTATGAGACTAAAAAGCGTGCTATCGTTCTTGCGGCTAACTATACTTATGTTGACCAAGTGCTTACGACCATCAAATCCATCGTTTTTCATCATCGTAACATTCGTTTTTACTTGATTAACGATGATTTCTCTCAAGAGTGGTTTAGAGGACTAAACCGTCATTTGGCTGCCTTTGGTAGTGAAGTGATTAACTGTCGTGTGGATAGTAGTCATATCAAGCAATACAAGACTAATAGCAACTATGCAAGCTATCTTCGCTATTTTGTGGCGGACTTTGTATCTGAGGAACAGGCCCTTTATTTGGATAGTGACATGGTGGTTACAGGTTCTCTAGAGGACCTCTTTACCCTTGATTTGCAAGGTCGACCTTTGGCTGCCGTGCGTGATTATGCTATTCAGATTCAGGATCGCCAAGCGATGTTTGATGCTGGCTTCATGGTGATTGATACGACTTATTGGAAGCAGTACAACATGAGACGCCACCTAATCGACATGACTAGTGAATGGCATGACAAGGTCCCATTTGCGGAGCAGTCAATTCTTAATATGGTTTTTCGCAACAACTGGTTGCCCTTGTCTTTTGACAACAACTATGCGGTTACCAAGTCTAGTTTAGCTGGTTTCCATCTGCCAAATGGTCAAGACTATCCTAAAGTTGTGCATTATGCCTCACACCGTAAGCCTTGGTTACCATTGGCTTGCCAAGCTTATCGCGAGGTCTGGTGGTTCTATGCTCAAATGGATTGGTCAGGGGTTGCTGAAAATGCTACTTTATTGCCACTTTCAGAGAACATGATTTATCCTAAGGGCCGTCCATTTACTTGTTTGGTTTACACCAACATTTCAGAAATCCCTCATTTGACGGATCTTATCTCGGCTCTTCCTAAGGTACAGTTTAAAATTGCCTCTCGACAGCATGTGACAGATAAATTGGCCCAATTGCTTACCTATCCAAATGTGACGGTTTACTCAGCCATTGCGGGCTTAAATGGGCTAGATTTGGAATTGTTGCGTACCAGTGACTTGCTTCTAGATATCAATCCAGGAAGAAAAGTAGTGGAAATTCTTGATGCCTTTAGGTTTGAAAACAAACCGATTTTAGGGTTCGAGGACCTTAAGTCAACCAAGCATAACCAACAAACCTACTCAAGAGATCGTTGGAAAGAGATGGCTGAGACCATTCGCCAAATGCGTAAGAAGAGCCTGTAATCCTTTGCTTGGATAAGTAGGCTGAAATGGCGTCTCTGTCTCGTTTCAATCGAAATAACATCAGCCTGTCTATGGGCAGGAAATAGGAGTAATAGTGAAAAAAATTAGTCAATCGATAATCACCAAACGTGTCTTATGGACACTCTTTTTCCTCTTTATTTATTGTTTGGGAAATCAATTGGTTCTACCGTTTGTGGATTTGAAAAATGCAAATATCTTTGGGGGAGCCATGGGTTCTTTGGCTTTCTCTAGTGCCATGATGGGTGGAAACCTCAGGTCCATGTCTCTATTTTCAGTGGGCTTGTCGCCCTGGATGTCGGCCATGATTCTCTGGCAGATGTTTTCTTTCTCTAAGAAAATGGGCTTGAAAAATCTTCCCATTGAGATTCAGGACCGTAGACGCATGTATTTGGCCCTAGGGATTGCCATTGTTCAATCTTTGGCAGTATCCTTGAATTTACCTATCGTTTCAGGGGTTAATGCTAGTCTCGCTATTTTCATGAATACCATTTTATTAATTGCTGGGACCTTCTTCTTGGTTTGGCTATCAGACCTCAACTCTCTCTTTGGGATTGGAGGCTCCATTGTTATCTTGATGGCAAGTATGATGGCCAATCTGCCCTATCAAATCATGGATAGTATTGAAAAGTTAGGTATCGGTTGGGATGTCTTGCTTCCTCTGATTCTATTCAGTTTGGTCTTCCTCTATATTTCAGGGGTTGTGCAGAGGGCTAGATACCGTATCTCAATCAATAAAATCAATATTCATAACCGCTTTAAACAGTATTCTTACTTGGATATTATGTTGAATCCAGCCGGAGGGATGCCTTTCATGTATGCCATGTCGCTGGTTAGTATTCCGCAGTATGTTTTTATGCTGATTCAATTTATCCATCCTGAAAGCAAGTGGACCAGTGGTGCCATCAAGGCTTTGACAGTCGGTCAACCTCTTTGGTTGGTTGTTTATCTGATTATGCTCTTCGTTTTAGGGTTAGCTTTTGCCTTTGTTAATGTCTCTGGTGAGCAAATCTCTGAGCGAATGCGCAAGTCAGGTGAGTATATCTACGGTGTTTATCCAGGCCAAGAAACTAGTGCCTATATCAACCATTTGGTTCTTAGACTTGGTTTTATCGGTGCCCTTTATATGCTCTTTATGGCAGGTGCTCCAATGCTGATTATCTTGGTCAATCCAGATTACCTACAACTGAGTATGATTCCTGGGACATTCTTGATTTTTAGCGGTATGATTTACAATGTTAACGAGGAAATGAAAGCCTTGAAGCTTAACACTTCCTACACCCCACTTTTTGAAAATGTATAAACTCTCACCCCTCGTGGGGTTGAGAGGCAGGCTGGTGATGAGTGATCGGTCTGCCCCTCAATCTCAAGTATTGTGATGAAAAGACAATGAAGGAGAACTCATGTATTATTTTATTCCAGCTTGGTATGGACAGACGGATGAATTTTGGAAGACGGTCATTGATCCTTGGTACCGTATCCGCCAAAAAATTGAATTTGATGACAGCTTACACCAAGTTCGTATCTTTCAGGATGAGGACTTAGCCCCTCAGCTTTTGCTTTTGGCCTACCAACCACATTTGCGTTATTTCTTGCATCGTCATGATGTCTTGGAAGTTGGCTATACAGCTATTTTTGATTTGATTCAAGGTATTACTGATGAAGAGATGCGAAACCTTCAGGTGACAGATTTGGAATGGCCAGAAGGGTCTACATTTGTCCACACACCATTTGCAATTGTGGTTCAATGCCAACACCAGCGTTATGCCGAGGTTGAATTTGGATCAGAGGGATTTATTGGAATGATTCGCTACTTTAAGGATGAGCAGATCATTCGTGAAGATGTCTACGATGACCGGGGCTTTATTTCGAGTAGCCTTTATTATGAAGAGGGACAACCCATCTACCGAAACTACCTCAATGCCAAGGGAGTCTGGCAGCTTTGTCATTTCTTTGATGGACGTGGAATTGTAGCCAACCCTCGTACAGATGGCCGTTTTGAAAAGAGTTATTACGGTGACCTTTCAGAAGTTATCTGGGAATTTTTGAATAAATTCTTAGCTGAAGAGGTCAAGGCAGAAGATCGTTTTGTTATTGCGTCAGACTTGCGTCACAATAAACACCTCTTTGAACACTTGCCAGCAGAAAATATAAAGATTTTGACCTGGTTCGCAGAACGTAATCAGGAAGATAAGGTTGATGCTTATGCGGCCTTTCTTCCACAGGTGGACTTGATGATTGCGGATCGTTACGATTACTTGGAGCAACTTCAGGTTGCCTATCCAAAAGAGGCTAAGAAGCTCAAACACATGGCTTCCTTCGATACCCGTTTGGCTTTGGGAACCAGTCAACGTGTCAAAGAGTCTAAAATCTTTTATCAGGTTGACTTCGATCAGTTGGATTTAGAGGCTATTTATCAGGTCCTGGCTTTCGTGGCTAAGTATCCAAAGACACAGGTTGAGTTTGGAGCATTTAATGCCAATCCAGAGCAACTTGGTAGCCTGCAACATCAAGTGGAGAAAATGATTGAAGAACGTTTGAGTCCAGAAGTCTTTGAAGAAGTTGTGGAAAGTAGTGGTGCAGAAAATAAATTGGAGGAAAATAAGGAAATCATAAGCCGATTTTCTTTCCAAGACCTGCGTGACGAGACTGCTCTAATCAAGTCACTTCAATTTACACGCCTGATTGTCGACTTGAGTAAGGAGCCTAATCGTTATACACAGATTGCCGGAATTAGTGCTGGTATTCCACAGATTAACCGTGTGGCGTCTGAGTATGTGACTCATCAAGAGAATGGTTATATCTTGAAGCACTTGTCCGATTTTGAAAAAGGGGCTTACTACTATTTGGGACAGTTGAACAACTGGAACCGTTCCCTTATCTACTCTATTGAGAAAATTAAGGAAAATACAGGAGACCGTTTGGTGCAAAAATGGGAAAATTGGTTGAAGGAGGAGCAGAATGACCAAGGATAATCGTCTGAAGATACTACAAGTTGGATCATCCAACTGGTCAGAAAATCAGGAAATTCCTGAAAATATGAAATGGTATTATTGCAATCTTGGTCAGCTTGAGACCTTACAAGAAACCATCGAAGAAGACGAAATAAAGACTTTCACAGCTGTTATAGTGGACAGTCTTGCCGGTCTTGAGGAATTGATGGCTATTAAAGAGCATTTGATTCCTCACACTATTTTCTTTGATCAAACGATTGAAGTGCCAGATGAGAGCCTCCTTCAGTTTCTGAAGGAAATTTGCGCTGTCCCAACGGATTTTTCAAATCATGGTCAGTTGCTCTTTACCCTTTCTAAAGCGCTCTTTTCAGGGCAATACGGGGATAAGATGTCTCCTTTCACTACCCAGGTTAACCCCAATTTTACTGGTGAGGTGACCTACCACGGTCATGAAAATGTCATTTTAAAAGGTGATTATGGTCAAGATTTTAGTCCTGTCTTGGACTGGACCTATAATGTCAGAGCCAGCAAGGAAAATCCTATCGAGCTTTGGTTGGAATTTGAAAAAGAGGAGACTTGCGAGTGTCGTTTGATTCTCAATCTTTTGCCAGAAGGTTCGGTCGCAGGTATTTTTAAGACCTATATCGTTTCAGAAGAAGAAATGCGCAAGGGGGCCATTGTCCTTGATGAGGACACAACCTTCCTCTTGGCTGCTAGTCTTGAAATGAAGGGCAAAGGTCAGATTACAATTGGTGGTCTCCACCAACGTTTGACCCGTTTCCAATTCGGTAAATTTGTACTTGGTGGTGGTATTCTCCACGACAGCAAGCGTCAGGAAATCAACTATTTCTTTTATCCTGGGGATTTCAAGCCACCTTTGTCTGTTTACTTCTCAGGTTTCCGTCCTGCCGAAGGTTTCGAAGGTTTCGGAATGATGAAAGGGATGGGAACACCATTCTTGCTCTTTTCAGACCCTCGTCTCCAAGGGGGAGCCTTCTACATGGGAACTGAAGAGCTTGAAAATAGTATCAAGGACACCATCCAACATTACTTGGACTATCTAGGTTTTGACAATAGTCAACTCATTCTCTCTGGAATGTCCATGGGAACCTTCCCATCTATGTACTATGGTGCGGACTTTGAACCTCATGCCATCATCATGTCTAAACCCCTAGCCAATGTTGGAACTATCGGTAATCGTGCTAGACTTTTGGCACCAGAGGTCTTTCCAACAGGAATTGATGTCTTGCATTTGCAGACAGGACGCTTGGATAATGAGGGTGTTGAGGCCCTTAATCAGAAGTTCTGGAATAAGTTTGAAAAAGCAGATTTTTCAAACACGACCTTTGGTCTTTCTTACATGAAAGACGAGGATATGGATCCAACGGCCTATGAGGATATTACCAAGTCCCTCTATTATTCAGGGGCTAAGATTCTCAGTAAGGGAACATCAGGTCGACACAACGATGATTCATATACGGCGACAACTTGGTTTGTCAATTTTTACCGTATGATTTTAGAAAATGATTTTGGAAGGAAGGAGTAAGAATGTTCAGAAACAAGAAATCAGAAATCTTGTGGGGCTTAAACCACAAAGCCTATATGTATGGCTCAAAAATTGTTAAACGCCAAGATGGTTCTGTGCAATTTTACAATCCTTTGGTGCCATCAGGAACGGAAATCCAGTCTTGGGTGGCCATCCAAAACTATCAAGCTGCTCGTACCCAGCCTGCCCTCCCACTTTTGAAAAAGGGGCATAGCTACGACTTGACGGCCAATCTTGAAGCCGTCCCAACTGGCTCAGTATTTTTGAAAGTCAGCTTTTTGGACCGTTATGACAATGAAATTAAGCAGCTGATTGAAAAAAGTACCCACATGACCTTTATTTACCCTCATGAGGCTTATACCTATCGTATTTCCCTCTTGAGTGCTGGGGTCAAAGAGCTGGATTTCTACAGCTTAAAACTGGAAGAAACAGGAGAAGAACATGTTTAAACAACTGAATCCTATTCTCCCTGTTAAGGAGATACTCAAGGAAATCAACGGCCTAGCCGATGAAATGGCCGGTCTGAGCAACCTTGAGTTGAAAAATAAAACGCAGGAATTTAAGGAGCGTTTAGCCCAAGGAGAAAGCTTGGACGACCTCCTGCCAGAAGCCTTTGCAGTTGTTCGTGAAGCAGATAAGCGCGTGCTAGGTATGTTTCCTTATGATGTTCAGGTCATGGGGGGCATTGTCATGCACCAGGGCCATATCGCTGAGATGAATACCGGTGAGGGTAAGACTTTGACGGCAACCATGCCAGTCTACCTTAATGCCTTGTCAGGTGAAGGGGCTATCCTCGTTACGACCAATGAATACTTGGCTATCCGTGACGCCGAAGAAATGGGTCAGGTCTATGAGTTCCTAGGTTTGACGATTGGTGTGCCTTGTGTGGAAGGCAGTAATGAGATGGAACCAGCTGAAAAGCGTGCCATCTATCAATCAGATATCGTTTACACGACCAATGCCAGTCTAGGTTTTGACTATTTGATTGATAACCTTGCTTCTAACCAGGACGGGAAATACATGCGTCCTTTTAACTACGCTATCGTCGATGAGGTAGACTCTGTCCTTCTTGATAGTGCGCAGACACCCTTGATTATCTCTGGTGCGCCCCGTGTTCAGTCTAACTATTATGGAATGATGGATACGCTTATGACCACCTTGGTCGAGGGTGAAGACTACATCTTCAAAGAGGAAAAAGGGGAAGTCTGGTTGACCACTAAGGGTGCCAAGGCTGCTGAAAACTACCTCGGTATCGGCAACCTCTACGATGAGGAAAATAGTACCTTTGCCCGTCATTTGCTCTTTTCACTTCGTGCCCACTTGCTCTATAAAAAAGACAAGGATTACATCATTCGTGATGGTAAGAAGGGTCCAGAAGTGGTCCTTCTTGATAAATCGACAGGTCGTCTCTTGGAATTGACCAAGCTCCAAGGTGGACTCCACCAAGCCATCGAAGCCAAGGAATTAGTGGCCTTGTCGCAAGAAACCAGAGCCATGGCTTCTATCACCTACCAAAGTCTCTTTAAAAAATTCAAGAAAATATCAGGGATGACTGGTACTGGTAAGGTTGCGGAAAAAGAATTTCTCGATACCTATGGTATGAAGGTCATTCAAATTCCAACCAACCGTAAGAAACAACGTATCGACTATCCAGATAAGATTTATGCGACTCTGCCAGAGAAGGTCTTTGCTTCTTTAGAGTATGTTAAGCATTATCATGAAAAAGGCAATCCTATCTTGATTTTCGTTGGTTCGGTGGAAATGTCAGAGCTTTATTCTTCTTTACTTTTGCGTGAGGGGATTGCTCATAACCTCCTAAATGCCAACAATGCACCTCGAGAGGCTGAGATGATTGCTGAGTCAGGACAAATGGGTGCCGTGACAGTTGCGACTTCAATGGCTGGACGTGGAACAGATATCAAGCTCGGCAAGGGCGTAGCTGAACTGGGTGGATTGGTCGTAATCGGTACGGAACGTATGGAAAGTCAACGTATTGACTTGCAAATTCGTGGCCGTTCTGGACGTCAGGGAGACCCTGGTATGTCTAAATTCTTCGTCTCACTTGAAGATGATGTGATTAAGAAATATGGTCCATCATGGGTTCACCGTACCTACAAAGAATACGCCATTAATGATCACATTGAGCCTAAGGAACTGACCGGTCGCAAGTATCGTAAATTGGTTGAAAAAGCCCAAGAAGCTAGTGAGAGTTCTGGTCGTACCTCACGTCGTCAGACGCTTGAGTTTGCAGAGAGTATGAACATCCAACGTGAGATGATTTATGCTCAACGTGACCGTCTCATCTACCACAATCAAGGTTTGGACACTGTTATTGACGAGGTTCTTGACGATTTCATCGACCAAGCTATGGCTGAGGAAGATTTCTCAAAAGCGGAAAATCTTTACCATTTCATCTTGCGTAATATCAGCTTCCGCATCAATGAAATTCCTAAGGATTTAGACCTCAACAATCGTGAGCAAGTCTTGGAACTCATCTACCAGTTTGCCTATCGTGAACTAGATGCTAAGAAGCAGGAGTTGAAAACCAAGGAACTTAACGAGTATTTCCAACGCCTATCCATGCTTAAGGCTGTGGATGACAACTGGGTAGAGCAGGTAGACTATCTGCAACAACTCCAAATGGCTATCGGTAGCCAGCAACTCAGTCAAAAGAACCCTATTGTCGAATATTACCAAGAGGCATACAAGGGCTTCGAAGCCATGAAACGTCAAATCAGAAAGGATATGGTTCGTAATCTTCTCCTTAGTCAGGTGCAAGTCACTAAAAAAGGAGATATCATCAGCCATTTCCCATAAAATAAGGAAATTATGACAGTATATAACATTAATTTAGGCATAGGTTGGGCCAGCAGTGGTGTCGAATATGCTCAGGCCTATCGTGCTAAGATTTTCAGGGAAATGGGACAAGAGGCAAAATTTGTCTTTATGGATCTCATCCTTGGAGATAATATCGAGCATATGACTAGCAAGATTGGTTTTGCAGACGACGAAATCATCTGGCTCCATAGCTATTTTACAGATGTTAAGATTGCACCATCGACCATTAGCCTAGCAGAAATCGAGGCCGTCTTACCTGCCAATCCTGAGCGCAAGGAAGTTGCTGGTCGCCTCATTCGTTACCATTATCCACAGGATGATATGGTAGTAGCATGTAACCTTCGTGCGATAGACGAAGATGCAGTGGAGACAGTCAGCTACTTTGTCAATGACAAGCTCTTACGCAAGGATTTTTACTCTTACACCCGTTACTGCAGTGAGTATTTTGCGCCTAAGGACAATCAAGCCAAGGTTTACCAACGTCGTTTTTATAACGAAGATGGGTCTACAGCCTATGACATGATTGTCGGAGACAATAATCAGGATATCTATCGTTTTCCTGATCAGGTTCTTTATGGTAAGCAAGAATTCCTTCGCTATTTCTTCAAACGTCTAGCCCTAACCAAGGATGATGTGGTCATCTTGGACCGTGAAACAGGTATTGGCCAGTTGGTCTTTGAAGAAGCGCAAGCTGCTCGCCTAGGTGTAGTGGTTCACGCTGAGCATTTTAGTGTCAATCAAACTGATGGCAACTATATTCTCTGGAATAACTATTACGAGTACCAGTTTACCAATGCGGACAAGGTTGATTTCTTTATCGTGGCAACTGATCGTCAGAAGGAAATTCTGCAGGAACAGTTCCGTCGCTACACCAACCATGATCCAAAGATTTACACTATTCCAGTGGGAAGTCTACCTGAATTGGTTGGACAGGACAAGCCACGTAAGCCATTCTCAATGATTACGGCCTCACGATTGGCTCAGGAAAAACACATTGACTGGTTGGTTCGTGCGGTTATCGAGGTTCATAAGACTCTGCCAGATATCACTTTTGATATCTACGGTAGTGGTAGTATGGATGCCAAGTTGCGTGAGATTATTGTCGAAGCACAAGCTGGCGACTATATCCGACTCATGGGGCACGCTGACTTGACTGACATTTATAGCCAGTACGAGGTCTACCTAACAGCTTCAACCAGTGAAGGTTTTGGCCTTACTCTCATGGAGGCGGTTGGTTCAGGTCTTCCGATGATTGGATTTGATGTGCCTTACGGAAATCAAACCTTTATCGAAGACGGGGTCAACGGTTATCTTCTCCCTGTCGCTGAAAATCATGTTGTGGATGTCATCACCAAGTCCTATAAGGATGCCATTGTCCGTCTCTATGAAAAAGGCTATATCGAAGCCATGCGTCAAAAATCTTATGACCTTGCCAAAGCCTTCTTGACCAGTCAAGTCAAGGCAGCTTGGAAACAGTTACTTGAGGAGGTACGCTCATGATATTCTTATGTGATTACTACAATCAAGCCAGTAAGGATCTAGCTTACTCACTTCAGGTAGCAGGCTATGATGCCACAATAGTTGTCATCAATCCAGATGGTTTTCTCCCTCAAGGAGCTCTCTCTCCTTTCACCTATTATGTGGAAGCAGAAGAGGAAACTGGCAAACCACGCTTTTTCAACCAAGTTCCTGTGCCAGCCTTTTGGGAAATTTCAGGGAACAATCAGATGGCGCGTGTGTCTAATCTTACCGAAGAACGTGCCCGCATCACCTACCCAGAAGGTAGCAAGGCTCGTATCGTTAAAAGTGTCGAATGGTTAGACAAGTCAGGAAAAATTCGCCAAGTGGACCACTATAACAAATACGGATTCTGCTTTGCCAAAACCACTCATGATGAGAACGGTCAGGCAGTCTTTACCAGCTACCAAACCAAAGAAGGCGACGAACGTATCTTGGAAAATCATCTCACCAGTGATATTCTCTTGACTCTACCAGGACAAGCCCTTCGTCGTTTCGCCAACCGTACCGAATTTGTTAGAGCCTTCCTAGCTCAGGTCTTTGGTGATATCGATCACATTATCTTTAATAGCTTGGCAACACCTTTCGTCGTCTCATGGACTATGGAAAATAAGGGTGCCACTGATGTTCTTGTCTGGCAAGAGCCACTGGGTGATGTCCTTCCAGGCAATATGAATGGTATCTTAGAGGATAATTCAGCCAGAGCCAATGCCATCATCATTCCTGATAAGGTGACTTATGAAAAAGCCTTAACGTTAGTGCCTGAGGATAAAAAACATAAGGTCTTGTCACTTGGCTATGCCTATGACTTCAAGGAAAATCATGGCAAACCTCGTAATGCCTTTATTGCAACCAATTCAGACCAAATTGAGCGTTTAGAAGCCTTGGTTGAGTCACTCCCTGATGTGACCTTCCAGATTGCGGCAGTCACTGAGATGTCCCCAAGATTGCTCTCGATGATGCGTTATTCAAACGTTGTGCTCCATCCAAACGCTAGTCACAAGCAGTTGGACAAGCTCTATCAAGAGTCTGACCTCTATTTGGACATTAACCATCATAATGAATTGTATAAGGCGACACGAACTGCCTTTGAACACCAATTATTGATTCTGGCCTTTTCAGAAACAGCTCATGGACGTGATTATACAGCACCGGAGCATATCTATGCCAGTCAGAACTATCCAGCTATGGTTGCCAAGATTAAGAAGGTCCTAAGCGACAATCAAGCTATGCAAGAGGCCATGCAAGCTCAAGAAGCTCAAGCCAATACTCTGACTGCTTCTGAGTTGGCCGACCGCTTACAATCACTTTTAGGAGGAAATCATGTCTAAAAAAGATTTATTCTACGGTGACGTTGAAGGCCGTATGGAAGAACTCAAGCAAAAGCCTATCACAAAAGAAAAAGAAACCAGAGGAGAGAAGATTAACAAGAGCTTTTCAATCATGCTCGGACTTGTTATTATCATCGGTTTGATCTTCACCCTTATTGGTTTGTTGAGGTAGTCTTATGATGTTAGTATTTATGGTTCTAGCAGTGATTCTTTCGGTTGCCCTTATCGTCCTAGTGACCATCCAACCGCGTCAAACGCAGATTTTCTCAACGGATGCCACTAGTAATATCGGTAAACCAAGTTATTGGGCTAGCCAACCGATTCGAAAAATGTTGACCTTGGCTATCAGCATAGCCCTCTTTATCCTCTTACTTATTTTTATGATTGTTTCTTATAAGTAGAGGACTTCCTACCATATAATAGAAAGAAGTATGTCATGCGCGTACATTTTACGAATTTATTTGGGCAGTCCCCACGTAGTGTGGCCTTGATTGCCCAAAATGATACCATGAAGATTGCCAAGGAGCTTGGTGCCAATGAATTAGCAATCTATTTCTACGATAATAGCCAGGAGTCAAGTGGTGAATTAAATTCCCGCCTTGATGGTATTGTGGCAGGAGTGAGCTATGGCGATATTGTCTTCTTCCAGTCGCCGTCGTGGAATAGTGTCGCTTGGGACACTAGCCTCATTCATAAATTTAGGGCAGTGCAAACCAAACTTGTGATGTTCATCCATGATGTTCCACCTATAATGTTTCCTAGTAATTATTTCCTCATGCCTAACTACATTGAGATGTACAATCTTTGTGATGTCGTCGTTGTTCCATCAGAACAAATGCGTGATCGACTCATTGAGGAAGGGTTAACGGTCAAAAAGATTATTATCCAGGAACTTTGGGATTTGCCTCATAACCTTGACTTGCACAAACCAAGCTTCCAAAAGAAGCTCATCTTTGCTGGTAATCCAACTCGTTTCCCCCACATTCTCAACTGGCAGCAGGAGACACCTCTTCATGTCTATGCAGAAAAAGAAGAAGACAAGGATTATTCCAGAATTCAACTTGAAGGCTGGCGTAATAAACAGGAGCTCTTGTTTGACCTTTCTAAAGGAGGTTTTGGTCTTGTCTGGGGGAATTCAGAAAAATCTGAAGATGAGCTTGATTACTATAAGTTGAATATTTCCTATAAACTCTCTACCTATTTAGCTGCAGGCTTGCCAGTTGTGGTGCCTGACTATCTTTCAAATGCTGACTATGTCAGAGAACATGGCCTAGGCTTTGTCGTTTCGAGTCTGGAAGAAGCAGACCGTTGTGTACAAGAATGTACAGAAGAGCAGTATGCCCAGATGGTTGCTAACGCACAATACACTGCCTACCTCATTAGCAATGGTTATTTCATCAAGAAGCTTTTTATCGATGCTATCATGGCATTAAGCTAATAGAAAAAGGATTATCGAAAGGTAATCCTTTTTTTGTGACAAATCTGAGCATATATCTTGACTTTTTATAAATTATTCAAATCATTTTCACTTTAGACTTAAGGATTTAAGGAAGACCTGTCTCTAATTAGGATTAATGTTAAAAAATAGCCTTATAGATGTTAAGTATTTGCCTTAAATAATTGGTTGTAATTGTTTGACAATTTATCAAAAATGGAATTGTTGGATAATTTTAAACCGAACGATAGTCAGCTTAAAAATGAGAATAATAGAAACAAATAGCATAAAATAGGGGATTTCAACCGTTTGCACATAAAAACAAGGGTAATTGTTTACAGTAATCAGAAAATTCAGAATTGCGAAAACCTTACATTTTTTAGAGAAAATGAGACAAAAAAGAACAATTTTTAGTCAACTTGTGTTATATTATAAAATGTAATTTCCAGATTAGGAAATAACTCATATTTTTTAGGAGGTAAATATGTTTTTTAGACGTAACGAGGGAGAATTCCGCGAAACAGATCGCGTGACTCGCTTCAAACTTATCAAATCGGGTAAAAACTGGCTTCGTGCTGCAACATCTAACTTTGGACTTTTCAAAGTTGTTAAAGGTGGCGCAGACGCTCCGTCAGTAACAGTTCAAAATGTAGAAGAAAAATCTTCTCTTCTTTCAGGTACAGCTCTTCTTAAAGGGATCGCAGCAGCAGGTGCTGTGGCAGGTGGTGCAGTAGCAACTTACACTGCTCAAGCCGAAGAAACAACTGCACCAGCTATGGAAAGCCAAGCAACTACAAACCATGACGTATTGGCAAACTCTGATGCAGCTGTATTGAGCGCTGCTCCAGTATCTGAAACATTAGCTTCAGAAGCTCCAGCGGTAGCATCAACAAGCCAAGAGTCTACAAGCTCTTCAGTTGACGCTCAAGCAAGCACAGATGCTTCAGTTTCAGTATCACAATCTGTATCAGCAGAATTGTCACAAGCTATCTCAGAATCTGTATCACTTAGCAAAGTGAACTCAACATCTGAAAGCCAATCACACACTGAAAGCAACAGTGGTTCAAACTCAGAATCATCTTCAGCTTCAGAATCAGCAACTTCAACAGCTGCAACTGCATCAGAAACAGCTACTCAAGAAGATGAAAAAACTATCTTGGATCAAAACGTTTCAGAAGCAGAATTGCTTGTAGGTATCGCTAAAGATTACCAAGCTAAGTTGACTGATACAGCTGCTAAAGCTGAAATCCAAACTGCTATCGCAACAGTTCAAGAAGAAGTTGCTAAATCAACTACATTGCTTGCTGCAACAGCTACAAACGCTGCTTACGCAGAACAACGTGAGCGTCTTGGTAACGCTGTTGACAACATGATGACTAAGATCACTGACAACGGCTTCACAGGTAACTCAGTAGTTAACGGCGTTGCTGCAGTGACAGCTCAGTTGGCACCAATCTCAACAAGCACTACTGGTAGTGTAGATACTAACCCAGTAATTTCAAATGCGAATGGTGCAACAATTGAAGATGCAGCCTTCAATGAAGCTGGATATGCTTTGGATCCAAACGCTGATCGCTTTACTTTCGGTGTATGGCAATTCCTTAAAACAGATCACGCTACAGGTGCTAAAACAAACTTTGATTACTACGCTACTCTATCAGTAGACCGCTCAGCAATCACTGGTAGCCTTTCAGCTAACCCAGATGTTTACTTGCGTATTGTGAAGAAATCTGATGGATCAGAAGTTTACACTCGTACACTCAAAGCTGGAGAAAGCAATATTTCTCTTCCAAGCTACATCACAAACAACAACTCTGATGTAACTAATACTTTGACATACGCAGCTGCTAACGGTACAAATCCAGGTAACGTAACCTTCTCATTGGTAAATGCTAACCTTGAGTATGAAACACTTCAAATCCGTGATACAAACTACCCAGGTAACCAAGGTGAAGACAAACAAAACGTTCAAACGTCTGTTCCTTATGCTAAAGCTGATCAAACAACTTACTATAAAGTCGTTGACAGCAGCAAGTACACAGAAGGACAAACATACAAACCAACTGGAAATGAAACAGTTCTTGCAAGCTACACTCAAACAGGTCTTGCAGGTCAACAATTCACAGCTTCAGGAAACCGTGATGTTGCCGGTTACAAACCTGTAGCTGCTACAACAGATACAACTCAAAAAACGTCAGGTATTCTCGGTAAGGGTGTTGTTGGACAAAAACTTGTCGAACTTCAAGGTGGAGCAAACCACTACTACGTGAAACGTATCTCTGAAATCGTGGATACAGATGGTTCAACTGTAACAAAATTCTATGCTCTTGATCCATCTCAAGTTAACAATTTTGCTACATCTGATATTGGTACTGAAGATGTATCTAAGTACACACTCATCTACACAAGTAAAGTGAACAAGGCCGGTGAAGAGTGGAAAGCTGATGAGACAAAAGTTACAAAAGTAAACAGCAAAAATGGTGACTACTATATTGAAGTCAACGAAACTGCTGGAAGCAAATCCCTCATTATCACTGGTTGGTCGTCTACTACTGAGACAGATACTTATAAACAAATGGATGGAACTCTACACACTTATCCACGTCCATTTAAAGGTGCCCCAAGTACTTCATTGACACCTGCTGGTGCTGGTAACAACAGTTACAACGTAATCGCTGGTAAAGTTCCAGAAATCCAAGCAGAAGGATCTGTTGCGAATGATCCAACAGCACCAAATGGTAAAGTATACTCTGATTTGAAGGGTTACTCATCATTCTCTAACAACTACTCAATTCCAACTGCGATTAAACCTTCAACTGATGTGAACTATTACTTCGTGAAGATGAATGATTCAGAGTCTGCTTCTCAATCACAATCATTCTCAAACTCTGCATCAGAATCAGAAGTTGTGTCTAACTCACAATCTGTTTCACAATCACAGGCTGTATCTAAATCACAATCACAATCAGAATCAGAAGTAGTATCTAACTCACGATCTGTATCACAATCAGAATCAGAAGTAGTGTCTAAGTCACAATCTGTATCACAATCAGAATCAGAAGTAGTGTCTAAGTCACAATCTGTATCACAATCAGAATCAGAAGTAGTTTCTAAGTCACAATCTGTATCACAATCAGAATCAGAAGTAGTGTCTAAGTCACAATCTGTATCACAATCAGAATCAGAAGTAGTGTCTAAGTCACAATCTGTATCACAATCAGAATCAGCAAGTGCGTCTAAGTCAGCATCTGCATCAGAATCAGCAAGCGCCTCTGAGTCAGCATCTGCATCTGAGTCAGCATCTGCATCAGAATCAGCAAGTGCCTCTGAGTCAGCATCTGCATCTGAGTCAGCAAGTGCCTCTGAGTCAGCATCTGCATCAGAATCAACAAGTGCCTCTGAGTCAGCATCTGCATCAGAATCAGCAAGTGCCTCTGAGTCAGCGTCTGCGTCAGAATCAGCAAGTGCCTCTGAGTCAGTTTCAACTTCAGAATCTATCTCAGTTTCACTTTCACTCTCTGAGTCAACTTCAATTGTTACAAATAACTCAGAATCTGAATCAACATCTTCTTCTGAGTCAGCATCTGCATCAGAATCAGCAAGTGCCTCTGAGTCAGCATCTGCATCAGAATCAGCAAGTGCCTCTGAGTCAGCATCTGCATCAGAATCAGCAAGCACATCAGCTTCAGTATCTGCGTCAGAATCAGCAAGTGCCTCTGAGTCAGCATCTGCATCAGAATCAGCAAGTGCATCAGCTTCAGTATCTGCATCAGAATCAGCAAGCTCTTCAGAATCAACTTCTGTATCTGAATCAGTATCAGCTTCTGAATCATACTCAGCATCTGCTAGCCTTTCAGAATCTACATCAACTTCAACTTCAGTTTCAGAATCACTTTCAAGCTCTGAATCAACTTCAGCTTCAATTTCTGAATCAATGT
Source organism: Streptococcus sp. 21.1 (assembly GCF_016648635.1). NCBI lineage: Bacteria > Bacillati > Bacillota > Bacilli > Lactobacillales > Streptococcaceae > Streptococcus > Streptococcus sp. 21.1. The sequence goes on from NZ_JACLQL010000014.1 coordinate 39,200, forward strand.
CAGAAAGTGAAACTCCTAAAGTTGGTGAAGTAATCATCACTTACATCCGTGAGAATGATGGTAAAGAAATCCAAAAACCACGTCAAGATACACCAAACTCACCATATGACACTCCATATAACACAACTGAGGAAGGTGAAAAACCTAACACAATCAAGACTCCAGATGGTAAGACATACAAGATCGTACCAAAAGGTGACTACCCAGTAGGTAAAGTTGACGGTGACGGACACCTTGAATCATCTGATCCAATTAAAGGTAAAGTTGATAAACCTAAATCAACAATTACTTACGTTTATAAAGAAGTGAAGGGTGACGTTTACGTTCACTATAAAGACACTGATGGTAACACAATTAAAGATGATGTCACTGACGAAAAAGATCAACCAGTTGATAAAGATTACGATACAGTAATTGACAACCGTCCAAAAGAAATCCAATACAATGGTAAGACATATGAATTGGTACCAGCAGGTAACTACACTGTAGGTAAAGTTGACGAACAAGGTCACCTTGAGTCATCAGACGCTACAACAGGTAAGGTTATCGAAGGACGTAAAGACGTTACTTACATCTACAAACTCAAAGAACAACCAGCACAACCTAAGGGTAATGTATATGTTCACTATGTAGACACTGAAGGTAAGACAATCAAAGCATCAGTAACAGATGAATTCGCACAACCAGTAGGTAAAGA
>NZ_JACLQL010000014.1:39996-44944 GCF_016648635.1 Streptococcus sp. 21.1
AACTACAAAGTAGGTCAAGTCGACGAACAAGGTCACTGGACAGGTGATGACGCTACAACAGGTAAAGTTGTTGAAGGCGACAAGAACGTAACTTACGTCTACAAACTTAAAGAAGATCCAACGAAACCTAAAGAAGGTGACGTAATCATCACTTACGTAGACGAAAAAGGTAAAGAAATCAAGAAACCTCGTCAAGACACACCAAACTCACCATATGATACTCCATATAACACAACTGAGGAAGGTGAAAAACCTAAGACAATCAAGACTCCAGACGGTAAGACATACAAGATCGTACCGAAAGGTGACTACCCAGTAGGTAAAGTTGATGGCGATGGACACCTTGAATCATCTGACCCAATTAAAGGTAAAGTTGATAAACCACGTTCAATCATCACTTACGTCTACAAAGAAGTGAAGGGTGACGTTTACGTTCACTATAAAGATACTGAAGGTAACACAATCAAGACTTCAGTTGTTGATGAAAAAGATCAACCAGTCGATAAAGACTACGATACAGTAGTAGACAATCGTCCTAAGACTATCACAACAACTGATGGTAAAGTTTACGAATTGGTACCAGCAGGTAACTACACTGTAGGTAAAGTTGATGGACAAGGTCACCTTGAGTCATCAGACGCTACAACAGGTAAAGTTATCGAAGGACGTAAAGATGTTACTTACATCTACAAACTTAAAGAACAACCAGCACAACCTAAGGGTAATGTTTACGTTCACTATGTAGATGAAAATGGTAACACTATCAAACAATCTGTAACAGATGAATTTGGTCAACCTGTAGGTAAAGATTACGATACAGTAATCGATAACCGTCCTAAGACAATTGTTACTGCTGATGGTAAAGTTTACGAATTGGTACCACAAGGTAACTACCCAGTAGGTTCTGTAGATGGTGATGGTCACTTGACAACAACTGACCCAGTAACTGGTAAAGTTATCGAAGGTGATAAGAACGTAACTTACGTTTACAAACTTGTCGATACAACTCCAGAAAAACCAGTAACACCAACTCCAGGTAAACCTGAACAACCAACTCCAGGTAAACCAGTTGATCCAGCTCCTAAAGCTCCAGCTAAAGCTACTCCAGTTAAACCTGCACAAGAAATGGCACAATTGCCAAACACTGGTGAAGAGTCTAACGTAGCAGCTACAGCAGCTCTTGGATTGCTTGCAACTGCATCTGGATTGGCTCTTGCGGCAAAACGCAAAAAAACTGAGGAATAATATTCCTTCGACTTACCCCTAAAACTTATGAGTGACTAGTCCTAATAAAAACTAACTACTCTTAAGTAAGAATAAGCCGATTAGCTTCGTTCTAAAAAAGACACATTCCGATATGGGATGTGTCTTTTTGTTGTGTTTGAAAATGAGAGAGGATGTCTTAAATGTTAGTCTAAGTCTCATTTAGGCTTAGTATTAGAGAGTAAAGGCTTAGTTTAGTAAGCTAAAATCTTAGATGTGGAAGAAGTATACTTTGAATTTTAAGACAACTTTAAGTTTTGTTTTGCAAAATGTAAGATGGGTGAAAATGCTATGAAACAAGCATTTTCAATATTTATACAGCATAAAGCGTTTGCAATCGTTTTTGAGGGAAATAATAGTTTATATTAGAACTTACAAGAATTTTATGATAAAATTTATCGGTGAGTTTTAATACATAAAACAAGAATGGAGTAGATATGTTTTTTAGAAGGAACGAAGGGGAATATCGCGAAACTGATCGCGTGACTCGTTTTAAATTGATTAAATCAGGTAAGCAATGGCTTCGTGCTGCGACATCTAACTTTGGACTTTTCAAGGTCGTTAAAGGTGGGGCAGACGCACCATCAGTTTCAGCACAAAGTGTTGAAGAGAAAACACCGCTTCTATCAGGGCAAGCTCTCCTTAAAGGGATTGCGGCGGCAGGTGCAGTAGCTGGAGGCGCAGTAGCGACTTACACTGCCCAAGCGGAAGAAACGACGACTCCGGCTTTGGAAAGTCAAGTAACTGCTAATCAAGATGTGGCAGTAAACTCTGAGTCAGTGGTATTGAGTGCAGCACCAGCTTCTGAAACTTCAGCAGTAGCATCAACAAGCCAAGAGTCTACAAGCTCATCAGTAGATGCTCAAGCAAGCACAGAAGCATCAGTTTCAGTATCACAATCTGTGTCTCAATCAATTTCTGCTGAATTGTCACAAGCTATCTCTGAATCTGCATCACTCAGCAAGGAGTACTCAACTTCTGATAGCCAGTCACAAACTGAAAGCACAAGTGGTTCAAATTCTGAATCAGCTTCTGATTCAGCAACTTCAACAAGCTCAGTTGCTTCAGAAACTGCAAGCCAAGATGATGAAAAATCTGTTTTGGACCAAAACGTTTCAGAAGCAGAATTACTTGTTAATATTGCTAAAAACTACCAAGCAAAATTGACAGACACAGCTGCTAAGGCTGAAATTCAAACGGCTATTACAACCGTTCAAGAAGAAGTCACTAAGTCAACGACATTGATCGCGGCATCAGCAACAAACGCAGCTTACGCAGAACAGCGTGAGCGTCTTGGTAATGCCGTCGATAACATGATGACCAAGCTGACAAATGCTGGTTTCAATGGGAACTCTACAGTGAATGGCACACCAGCTATCACTTCAAACCTTAACCTAGCGACTGGTGAAACTAAGGTGTATACAGGAACTGGAACAGACTCAAACTATAATGTTCCAATTTACTATACATTGAAAGTGACAAATGACGGGACAAATCTGAATTTTGTCTACACTGTTTCCTATGTTAATCCTGCAACATCAACCCTTGGGAATATTTCGAAGATGAGTCCTGGATATTCTATCTATAATACAGGAACATCTACACAAACGATGTTTACTTTAGGTAAGGGACTTACTCCTCCAACAACTGTAACGTCTTATATTACAGATAAAAATGGTAACCAAATTGCAAATCCTAAGGCTAATACAACACCAGTAACAACTCAAGGAAATGGTCTCACTTGGTCAAATGGTTTCCAAATGAATGGTTACCAGGCTAAACAAAGCTATGGTCTGACAACAACTTGGACTGCTAAAATCACTGGTGATGATACATCCTTCACATTCTCACCTTATGCAGGTAAGACTGATACGATTGCCGTTAACTTCTTTAATGGTAGTCAGGTTATCGAGTCTGAAGCTGATACAACGAGTGCATCTCTAAGTGCTTCTCAAAGCATCGTAGAAAGTACTTCAACAGTAGAGTCTCAATCAGTATCAACAAGTAAGATAGAATCTGCATCAGTTTCAGCATCTGAGTCAGAGGTTGTTTCATCTTCTCTTTCTCAATCAGAGGAAGCATCAGCATCCCTTTCAGAGAGTATTTCGGAAAGTCTTCTTGAAAGTGCCTCAACAAGTGCTTCAGTGAGCGCATCACAGTTGGAGTCAAATTCAGTCTCAGCTTCAGAAAGTGCGTCAACATCAACATCACAGTCTGAATCGAACTCAACTTCAGCATCTGAAAGTGCCTCAACATCAATCTCTCAATCAATCTCAAATTACGAGTCAGCTTCAGAGAGTGAGTCAGTATCTGAATCGCAGTCAGTCTCAAACTCAGAGTCAGCCTCAGAGAGTGAATCAACATCAGCTTCACAATCCGAGTCAAACTCAGTTTCGACTTTAGTGAGTGAATCAACGTCAGCGTCACAATCAGAATCAAATTCAGTTTCAACCTCAGAGAGTGAGTCAACGTCAGCGTCACAATCCGAATCAAACTCAGTTTCTACTTCAGAAAGTGAATCAACGTCAGCATCACAATCCGAGTCGAACTCAGTTTCAACTTCAGAGAGTGAATCGACATCAACATCACAATCAGAATCAAACTCAGTTTCAACTTCAGAGAGTGAGTCAACGTCAACATCACAATCAGAATCAAACTCAGTTTCAGCTTCAGAAAGTGAATCAACATCGACATCACAATCAGAATCAAACTCAGTTTCTACCTCAGAGAGTGAATCGACATCAGCTTCACAATCAGAATCAAACTCAGTTTCAACTTCAGAAAGTGAATCAACGTCAGCGTCACAATCCGAGTCAAACTCAGTTTCTACTTCAGAGAGTGAATCAACATCAGCATCACAATCCGAATCAAACTCAGTTTCGACTTCAGAGAGTGAATCAATTTCAGAATTACAGTCTGTTTCTAATTCCGAGTCAGCCTCAGAAAGTGCATCAGTCAGCGAATCACAATCAGTGTCTAATTCCGAGTCAGCCTCAGAAAGTGCGTCTGTATCTGAATCACAATCAGTGTCTAACTCAGAGTCAGCCTCAGAAAGTGCGTCTGTCTCAGAATCACAGTCTGTATCAAACTCCGAATCAGCGTCAGAGAGTGCATCAGTTTCTGAATCACAGTCTGTATCAAACTCAGAGTCAGCATCAGTAAGTGTATCAGTAAGCGACTCACAATCAGTGTCTAACTCAGAATCAGCGTCAGAGAGTGCGTCAGTTTCTGAATCACAGTCTGTTTCAAACTCAGAATCAGCGTCAGAAAGTGAATCGACATCAGCATCACAATCAGAATCAAACTCAGTTTCTACTTCAGAGAGTGAGTCAACATCGACATCACAATCCGAGTCAAACTCAGTTTCTACTTCAGAAAGTGAATCAACGTCAGCTTCACAATCCGAATCGAATTCAGTTTCAGCTTCAGAAAGTGCATCAATTTCAGAATCACAGTCTGTATCAAACTCAGAATCAGCGTCAGAGAGTGCATCAGTAAGCGACTCACAATCAGTGTCTAATTCCGAGTCAGCATCAACAAGTGCGTCTGTATCTGAATCACAATCAGTGTCTAACTCAGAGTCAGCATCAACAAGTGCGTCTGTATCTGAATCACAGTCTGTATCAAACTCCGAATCAGCGTCAGAGAGTGCATCAGTTTCTGAATCACAGTCTGTATCAAACTC
>NZ_JACLQL010000015.1:0-40530 GCF_016648635.1 Streptococcus sp. 21.1
TAAAAAGGGTTGAGAGATAACTTACGGCTGTCCTTTTGGAAGAGTCTCCAGTGATTTTTTAAAGCTCGATAAGGTAGCGACTTCTTATCAAACTGGTTCATAATCGCAATTCTTGTCTTTAAAAAGGCTCGACCAAGGTGCTGAATAATGTGAAATCGATCAAGAACGATTTTGGCGTTTGGAAAGAGCTTGCGAGCCAGTGGCATATAAGCTCCAGACATATCCATCGTGATAAACTGCACCTTTTGGCGAGCTTTTAATGGATACTTCAAAAAGTAGTTTCGTATAGTAGTTTGGCAGCGATTATCAAGTATAGTTATGAGTTCGTTTGTCTCATAGTTCTGTGCCACAAAAGCCAATTCCCCTTTCTTGAAGCCAAACTCATCCCAGGACATAATAGCTGGGAGTTTGTCATAATGTTCCTTGAAAGTAAACTGGTCGAGTTTACGATAGACAGTGGACGTTGACACGCGAAGTCTTCTGGCAATATCCGTTAATGACACCTTCTCAGTTAGGAGTTGTGTAACCTTTTGTCGGACTAGATTGGAGATTTGGCAGTTTTTCTCAACGATAGATGTCTCAGCTACCGTGACTCGTCTACAACTTTTACACTGGAAACGACGTTTTTTCAGACGTAGTAGTGTTGGAGTTCCAGCTTGCTCAAGAAGAGGGATTTTAGAAGGCTTTTGAAAGTCGTACTTGATCATCTTTCTATGGCAATGAGGACATGATGGTGCAGGGGAATCGAGTTTTGCTTGAATCTCGATATGAGTATCAGTTTCAAAAACAAGTGAAATATTGATATTTTGGTCTTTAATTCCGATTAATTCTGTGGTATTCTTAATAAGTCTCATAAGTTCTTCCTAATGATGGTTTGGTTGCTTTTCATTATAGTTCTTATGGGACTTTTTGTCTGCATTCAAAAAGCTCTATAATCTCTACAGTAGTTTTACCCACTACAGAAATTATAGAGCCGGATTTTTTTGTTTTTAGAAAAGTCTGTAGCAACTAAAATCATTCCCTCTCTCACTCGCATCACAATGTAATCGTTTTCTTATTTTTATCAAAATTTCTTATATTTCCTTGAAAGTCTCTAAAATAGCGCTATAATAGGACTTAGGAAATGGAGGAAAAAGTATGAAAGTACATTCTAATTTTACTGGACCTAAGTCCACAAAACGTCTGATTGCATTCTCATGTGCAACTGCTCTTGCAAGTTTTGCCTTTATCGCAAAACCTGCCTTCGCTGAGGAAGCTAAGGCTGACAATGCATCTAACCTTGATACGACTGCTGCTACCACTGCCAATGTAGAAACTACCGCAGACCTCGTCGAAACAAAGGTTGTCGAAGCACCTGTTACTACTGAAAATGTGGCTAGCACAGAAAACACCACAAATGTCTCAGAACAAGCCTCAACTTCTACAGCAAGTTCTGAAACTGCCAGTGAAACAGCTTCAACAACTACAAGCGAAAGTCAAGCACCTGCAGAATCGGTCTCAGGCCAAACACGCGAAGCTGTAACTACAGACCGGGCTGCCAGTGAGGCTGCATCAGCAACCGCAGATACCAATAGTGAAACCAATGTTACCGGTGGTCAATATTATAGTGATAGCCTTGGTAACTGGTATTATAAGGATGCTAGTGGTAAGAACCTAACTGGTGCACAAAAAATCGATGGGGTCAACGTTTATTTCGATGAAAATGGCATACAAGTCAAGGGAAACTTTTCAAAAAATAAACAATACTATGATGCAGATTCTGGTGCTCTTGTAACGGATCGTTATATTAATCATCTTGGTGGTGTTTACTATGTTGATAAAAATGGTGAAACATTAAAAGGTGCACAAACCATTCAAGGAAAACAAGTTTATTTCAATGATTACAACGGCCTTCAAGTTCGAGACGGATTTGCTAGCAATGAACACTTCTACGATAAAGATGGTAACCTTGTAACAGATAGCTATGTTTTTAGCACTAAATACAACTATAACAACACTATCTATCCTTTCTATGTTGATAAAAATGGCGACAAATTAAAAGGTGAACAAATCATCAATGGAAAATCTGTCTATTTCGATAAGTATGATGGAGCACAGGTGCGTAATAGCGTTGCTGACAATGGGCGTTTCTATGATCAAGATGGTAATTTAGTTGATCTAGGGAAAAAACACTACGTGTTCATCGATAACCATTGGTTCTATGTTGATGAAGATGGAAAGATACTTAAAGGTGAACAAGTCATTGATGGTGTGAAAGTTTACTTTACCCCTTATTACGGATATCAAATTAAAGGGGATTTTAATTCTGACGGCCAATTCTATGACAAGGATACTGGCGAGCTCGTGACAAACCGTTATATTCAATTAACACGCTACGAATCGAACGGCTCTATGGCTCCAACTCTAGAGACCCATTGGTATTATCTTGGGTCAGACGGAAAAGTGGTAACAGGTCCACAAGTTATTGACGGCGTTCGTGTCTACTTTAACTATAGAGGACACCAAGCCAAAGGAGACTTTGGCTACGATGGTTATTATTATGATAAAGACACTGGAGCACTCGTCAAAAATAGCTTTGTCTCCTTAGAGCAACCATCAGGAACCCTTATTTATTACCTCGATAACGAAGGCAATACAATTAAGGGAGAACAAATTATTAATGGTAAGCATCTCAACTTCGGTAAATACGGTATCCAAGTTAAAGGAAATTTCGCACCTAATGGACTTTTTTATGATGCAATTACAGGGGAACCTGTTACTAATCGTTATGTTCAAATCAATGACCTGAGTAACTCATATAATACCCATGAAAATAAAGATAAATGGTTCTATATCGGTTCAGACTCTAAAGCTCTTAAAGGAGAGCAAGTCATTAATGGCGTAACCGTATTCTTTGACAAAGATGGGGTTCAAGCTAAAGGGATTTTCGCAGATGACGGTTTCTATTATGATAAAGATTCTGGTGCACGCGTTAATCTTGGAAACAATCAGTTTGTTCAAGTGAACGGCAACTGGTACTATCTTAATAACGAAGGTAAAATTGTAAAAGGTGAACAAGTCATTGATGGCAACAATTTTTACTTTGATAAAGATGGCAAGCAAGTTAAAGGGAACTTTGCTGAAAATGGAGCGTACTATGATGAAAATTCAGGAGTACAAGTAACCAATCGTTATATTAACTTCAATAACAATTGGTATAGAATCGGTGCTAAAGGTACTCCTCTTAAAGGTGCCCATGTCGTTGATGGTCATAATGTTTTCTTTGACCAAGACGGTAAACAGATTAAGGGCGACTTCGCTTCGGATGGCTACTATTACAGTAAAAATTCAGGAGACCGAGTAGACTTAGGACAAAATCATTATCAAAACATAAACAATAATTGGTATTATATTGGTAATGACGGCAAACGCCTTACTGGTGAACAAGTCATTGATGGTGTCGAGGTCTACTTCGATAGTACTGGTAAGCAGGTTAAAGGAAACTTTGCTGAAAACGATTCATTTTACGATAAAGATAGTGGTGCCCGCCTTAAGGAACAATTTGTCGATTTGAATGGAAAGACTTATTATGTTGATGCTAAAGGCAAAAGACTTAGAGAAGGGGGAGTTCGAACTATCAATGGTAAAGAGTATACCTTTACGGGCGGTGCAGATCCCCACCTTGCTAGAGAAGAATTTCTATATCCTTACGGCTACTCTTCATTCTACGATTTGAATAACAAAGAAGTCAAAGGGCCTCAATTCGTTAAGGCCAAAAACGGTAATAGATATTACATTACCGCTTCTGGTCACGTCCCATTAGGGCTTCACATTATCAACGGAGAACTTTATATGTTTGATGCTCCGACAAATAAATATGCTGATGGTAGGGTTAGTGCGAATGGCTTGACTAAAGACTATTTCCCATCACTTATTCCTAATGGTAGCCATATCTATTACTTTGATAAGGAAACAGCTACTGCTATAAAAAATCAATATAAAGAGGTTAATGGTAACTGGTATTACTTTGGACCTAATTGGTATGCACTAACCGGTGAACAAACTATTGATGGGGCTCATGTCTATTTCCATAGAGATGGCAAACAAGCTAAAGGGGAACTAGTCACTGTAAATGATAAACTTCATTATTATGATCCTAACAGTGGTGCACGTACTGAGAACACTACCCTCACTATCGAAGGTAAGACCTACCATTTTGATGCTGAGGGAAATGGAAAACTCCTCAATTAGTGTAAGTGAGCAGTAAGCATTATGAAAAAGTAATTCCATCTTCCACTTTAAGAAAACTTTAGGCTTTGCTTTATATACTATAAACATCCTAAAACTTTTCTTTTTCATAATCTCCTAAATCCAGGGCGCAGGTCCTGGATTTTTTTGTTTTTTGATAATTGTTTGAATTACTAAGAACTGGAAAAATCTCACCTAATAGCCAGAAAAATAGATGTTATTCTCTTTTATCAATCTCTTCACATTAAAAGAAAGCCTTTTTATTTTTAATATTGAAAAGGCTTTCTTATTGCATTATAATATAAATTAAAAAGGGGAGGTATTTGTTATGGAAACAAATAATAAGGTCAAACATCAAACATCTAAAAAGTATCTTATTGCATTTTCATGTGCATCAGCTCTTGCAAGTTTTGCGCTTATTGCAGGAGTTGCTTTTGCGGATGAAGTAACTACTGGTGAAACACACAAGATTGACACAACAACAAGTGTTATTGCCAATGTTGAAACAACAGCAGACTTAGTTGAAACAAAGGGTATTGAAGCAATATCTTCTGCTGAAAGTTCAACAGGTGCTCCAGAGTTAGCAAGTTCGGAAAACGTTAGAGAAACGGCTTCAGCAACCACTAGTGAAAGTCAAGCACCTACTGAAACAACAACCGTTGAAGCACACGCAGCTTCAACAAGAGACAGTGTAACTAGTGAAACAACTACAACAACTCCTGTTATTAATGAGAACGTAAACATTACAGGTGGTCAATATTACAGTGACCAAAACGGTAAATGGCATTACCGAGATGCCAATGGTAATGACCTGACTGGACCACAAACTATTGATGGGGTTCAAGTCTATTTCGATAAAGAAAATGGCGTGCAAGCTAAAGGCGTTTTTGCAAAGGATCCTAATAATGCTAAAAAACTAAATTTCTATGACAAAGATTCTGGTGCCCTTCTCAAAAGTCAATTTATCGTAGCCTACAGCAACGATACGAAACAATATGAACGTTACTATCTAGATGATAATGGGAACCCCGTGTACGGTGAGTATCGAATTAATCGTAGATCATCCTACTTTGACGATAAATTTGGGACTCAAATCATTGATCGCTTTGCTCCTAATGGACACTTTTACGATCAGGATGGTGTTTTCGTCAATTTAGGTACCAACCGCTTTGTTGAAATCAAAGGAAAATGGTACTATCTCAATGATAGAGGACAAATTATAAAGGGCAGCCATATCATCAATGGAGCTCAGGTCTATTTCGATGAAAATGGTGTTCAAATAAAAGGGAATTTTGACAAGGAAAACCGCTATTATGATAAACACACTGGTAAGCTAGTAAGCAACCGATTCGTAACAGTCAACGATAAGAGCTACTTCGTTGGCGCAAAAGGTGTCGCCATGAAGGGTGCTACTCGTATTGATGGTAAAGAGTACTACTTCGATAAAAAGACAGGTGCCCAAGTAAAAGGTGACTTCGGAGGTAATGGTAAATACTACGACGCCTCAACTGGTGCACTTGTAACCAACCGTTATGTCAATGTAGATAAATATTGGTACTATGTTGATGCTGAGGGCAAACCATTAAAAGGTTCACAAACCATAAATAATGTTCCTGTCTACTTTGATTCTTATTATGGACGACAAGTTAAAGGTGATTTTGGAGACGACGGTTACTACTATGATAAAGACTCTGGTGCGAGAATTACACTCGAAAAAAATCGTTACCATAATATTAATAACCATTGGTATTATGTCGGTTCAAATGGCAAAATCCTTAAAGGTGACCACGTCATCAATGGCGTTCAGGTGCATTTCGATAGGGTATTTGGAATACAAGCTAAAGATGACTTTGTAGATAAAGATGGCATTAATGTTCTCTATGATAGCTTTGTTGTCTTCGGTATCCCAGTTAAGTATTATGATAAGGATACTGGTGAACTTGTTAAGGGGCGTTACTTTACAAGTCGAGGCAAATGGTTCTATGCAGACAAGCAAGGCAATATTCTAAAAGGTGCCCATACCATTGATGGTGTCCCTGTCTATTTTGACGACCACCTCGGAACACAATTCAAAAACGTAGTTAAAAATGGCTACTACTATGATAAGGATACCGGTGAACAGAAGGAAGTTCCACGGAACCAATTTGTTCGTGCTGATAATGGGCTCTTCTATTATTATAAAGATGGTAAAGCACTTTCTGGTTCTCATACCATTAATGGTGTAACCTATTCGTTCTATGAAAATGGACAAGCCCGTCAAGGAACTTTTGGGCCTTCCGGTTCAGGACCTTTCTACGATGAGGTTACTGGAGCAGCAGTCAGAGAAAAAGGATTCCATCAAGTAGGTGGCGATTGGTACTATACTGATGAAAATGGTAATAAACTCTTAGGTCTTCAAGAAATAGATGGCAAACTCTATTATCTCGATAATACAGAGTCTACTAGCTTAATTACTGGTTATCTCGCAAAAGATAAAGTGCTTAGTCCTGAGCAAAAAGAGTCTACTAGATATCCTCGGACATCTAGTAGTACTATCATCGAACCTAAAATCTACAGTTACTACTACTTTGACGCTGAAACAGGTGCTGCTGTAACTAATCAATTCGTTAATTGGAAGGGCAACTGGTACTACTTCGGTAACGATGGCAAGGCCCTCCTCTTTGATCAAGTCGTCAATGGTCAACACCTCTACTTTGATTATGAAGGTAAACAAGTGAAGGGTGATTTCGTTACAGACTACAAGGGAACTCGTTATTATGACGAAAACTCTGGTGAGCTTGTAACCAACCAAACTCGTACCATCAATGGTGTGACTTATCACTTTGATGAAAATGGACGTGTGAAGCAATTGTAAGAAATGTAAGAAAATCGACTAAAATTATTCTTACTAGTCATACAGATAAAAAAACAAACAAAAAGCCAAAATCAGAATGCTGATTTTGGCTTTTTGTTAGGTAAAGAATTTATTAGTCCTTTTTCAGTCTTTTTAGGTGTTTATAGAGACCGAAGGCCCGATCCAGTTGCATAGATTCGATAGGACGTTTGCCCTTGATATAGAGATTTCCATTGGTTGCATTCATCAACCCTGTCTTAGAAATAGCATAGCCGGTAATCATGCCACTATAAAGGAATCTTTCCAGTTCCTTGACATCTAGAACTCTGCTTGAAGGTTCAAGAATACCATATTCTGCTTCATAGATATCCACAAGTCTTTTAAATTTATAGGCTGTTTTTATGGGCATATCTCCGACATTTCCCTTGGCATAATAATGATAAAGATTCTGTGGGCTTAAGTCTGCAGATGCCACCTCTTGACCATTGGGCGAGTAAGGTTGTGATTTAATGAAAGTATTAAGCTTGCCAATATCAATGTGGGAGTCGCTAACATTTTCCTTAGGAACAGGACCTTCAACCTTATCAACAATCTCCCTTCGTCTTATAGTTGCCAACAATTCATAAGGCTCGACTCTAAGTCTTTTGGAGAATTTTTCCAAAGTATCAAGCGAAACCGTTCCGGTTTGATTGATTAAATTATAGTTAGTTTGAGCCATGCCAGATGATACCACAAAGGCAGTCATACGTTCTCTGACTTGGTCCTCATCCATATCTTCCGTAATCTCTAGCTTCTTACGAATGTTGTTCCACAAGTTTTGCGTGACTTGATCAGGATCTCGTGGAAACTCAAAAACTCCATGCTGATTGTCTCGAGCTAAGAGATTCCCAAGTGTAATGTTTTTCCCAGTCACCTTGGCCAGACCGTTAGTAATGGTTACAATCTTTGGAATATTTCCCTTGGGCTTGTTCATGAAAAGCATCCGAAGGCTTCCTGACGGAATCCCCGTAGCTTCTGAAAGCTCTTTGTAACTCTTCTTGTCTTTCCAAAATTCCCCCATACGAGCTTTTTCCGCATTTTCCCAGAAAAGCTCCTTAAGGGGTTTGGGGGCATTCAGCTCATCCGAAAATAGTCGTTTTGACATCATTGTCTCCCTCTAAAATTGCTGTTTTAAAATTAGTCCAAATCTATTATCTCATATTTTTAATAAAAATCAAATCATTCCCTAATTAAATGTATTTATAACTTTCTATTTGTGCTGATTTTTTACAAGATAAAAAGGATTTAGCTCTGTTTTACACGGAACTAAATCCCTTACTTAGACAAACTATCGGAAGTCATAATAAATCTCGAAAATCATCATATACGGTTTAAAACTAAAAGTTATCATGATAATCTCTTTACTTTGCGATTATCAACTCTATAAATGGCTAACATATCTAGTATAAGCCATGTATCACGGGGATAAGCGACATATCGTGGTGACCAGATTGGATTAAACTTTTGTTTATATTGTCTAAGACCACTAAAAGAATAGAAGCGATTGGTAAAGGCATAGATTAGATAAGCCACTTTTTCCTGTAAGAAACTATGTTTCTCAGTTCCTACATTTGACAATGGCGCCATACCTAAGTCAAAGTAGGTAACTCCTTCTTCTTTAAAATGAAGTAATAATTTTACAAAAAGATAATCCATGATACCATTGGAGGCTGTCTTTAAGTCGTAACGCATCAGGTCAATGCTTGCTTCGTTAGGTCCATTGCTAGCTAAAAAGGTAACGAAAGCCTGAATGTTATCTTCCTCATCACTTACAAGAGCTATTGGAGCTAATTGAATGTACTTTTCATCAAAATAGCCAAGTGAAAAACCTTTTTCTTGGCGACCATCTAGCCAACTATCCGATATTTCTTTTAGGGTATTAAGCATCTTTTTATCAAAAGGCGGTTGTAATACTTGAAATTGATATCCTTTATTTTCTAGCTTATTCACAACCGTTCTAAACTTCTTCCCGTGTTTTCCTTCAGTTGTAAATTCATCGAGTGATACCTGAGCAGTCTCACCAAACTTCATAAAGTCGTATCCATATTCATGAAGTAAAAGGGTTGTTTCTTGATTAACTTCATAGAAAATAACAGAGATATTTGCATCCTCAGCTTCTGCTAGAAACTGCGATAAGCCCTTTTCTAAGTAGCCTGAGTGTGCTAGTGGATCCGACATAACAACACACTTGTTATTTTCAATTGCAAATTGGAAAACAACTTTGTCTTGACCATCCTCCTGGTACCAATAAAGATATTTATCACCTAAAAATGCTAGGGCAGCATCTAAATTTAAATTTGGGATTGTTGCGATAAAGTCTTGATAACGTTGCTTATCGAAAACTTCTCCGAAGTTCTCTTTAATTTTATTACTTTCACGAAGAACCAAAACATACAAAATGACCAATATCAGAGACAAACCAAGAAAATGAATCCAGTGTGTAACCAGATGAGAGAGATGTTTTAACTTAAACACATGATGTGGATTCAAATGTCCTAACAAAACAAGCGTCAAGAAGAAACTACCACCAATATAGGATATATCTTTATAACAATCTTCCCAAGCATAAATATAATGTCTGCGAACAAATATATCTTTATTCCACCAAATGAGTGACAAAAGAATGATTAAGAAAATACTACTTGGTAATGAAAAACTACCAATATTCAAATAAACAAGACTTACTAGCCCTAGGACAGTAGCCAGTGTTAACGTAAATTTTAAACGTCGTTTAAC
Organism: Streptococcus sp. 21.1; assembly: GCF_016648635.1. Lineage (NCBI taxonomy): Bacteria > Bacillati > Bacillota > Bacilli > Lactobacillales > Streptococcaceae > Streptococcus > Streptococcus sp. 21.1. The sequence continues at coordinate 9,836 of NZ_JACLQL010000015.1, forward strand.
TAATCTTGCTAAAAGGAAGAACAGAGCACCAAGAACAATACTAGGAAGTTGAAAAACAAACTGTCCAGTGCTAGGTGTAAGTTCTCTAAGCAAAGGAAGATGTCCTAATTCTTGAGGAACTATGGCTGAAACGATAAGAAAGAAACCAAAGAGTCGCAACCCCCAAACCAATACTATACTAGATAAGGCCTCAATGACCTTTTGGGGAATTCCTAAATATTTCTCATTTAGTCGTCCACCCATATTTTTTAAGAATAAAACAACTCCTAAACAGAAAGGGAGAATATAATAGAATAATCGAAATACAAGTAACCAACTTAGTGCCTGAGCTTTATCAAGCCCAAGACCAACTAAACCAGATACCATAATTAAATCAAAACTACCTAGACTACCTGGAATCATTGACATAATCCCAATTGTAATAGCAATCATAAAGAGGGGGATTACATCATAAATTGGTAAATTATAGCCCAAAATATACCCAACCAAAAGGAAAAAATTTAGTACGCAAGCCCAATCAAGGGCAGAAGCTAATACTAAAGATAACATCGTCTTTCCACCAAGCTGGCCAAAATAGGCCCAATTTTTCCTATTTGAAACAAATAAAACAATTGGGAGATAGAGACTAGCTCCTAACAGGACTGGCCAATACTGCTTAATCCCAATTGATAAAGGGAATAAACCTGTCAAAACCAAGCTTATCAGGGCAAACAGTGAAAATCCACTCATGAAATAAGGAATAACACGAGAAATTCCCTGCATACTTTTTTCAGGTCGTTCTTCATCTCCATAGAAAGAATATCGTAAACCAATATCTATCAAGCCGGCAAAGCCTATCATATTATTCAAGCTATTAATTGTCCAGCTAGTTTCTAGTAAGTAAGAAAATGTTTGTTTCTGATTTAGCTCTTTATTTAAGATACTATCATAGAAGATCATTGGCGCAACGGCCATAAAACCAAACAGTGCCAAACAGATGACATTTAGTGGAGACAGTTCCCCCAATATTTCTTCAATCTTATCAAACGAAATTGTTTTAAAAAGTCTAGTTATCTCTACAATAACTAGACTAGTAATAGATATAAATAAGACGAGTTTGATAAGTGTTTGCCATTTTTTAACCCAATTTAAAAACATTTGCAAACTCTACTCCTTTTATCCTAATAATGTCTGTAAAATCGGAATCACAATCACAAATAAAACCGTACTGAGAGTGACCACATTCGTTGAAAACTCAACATCACCTTTTCCTTGATTGGCAAGAATAGGAAGAACCGCTAGAGCAGGTGTTGCTGATTGGATCATAAAGGTCCTAAATTCTGGTGCTACCATATTTGGAGAGAAGAATTTCAAAACTAGGAGCATGATGACCGGTGCAAGGATAAAACGACCAACCAGTGTGATAATGGTATCCTTATCAAAGCGAATCGTCTTAAGTCCTGCCTTCGCTAGAACGATACCAATATAGACAAGTGATAATGGCGTTGTTAAACTACCAATATAGGTCAAGGTGCTTTCCGCAAAACTTGGAACAGGAAGACGGAGCACTAAAAAGGCGAGGGCTACGAGAAATCCTAATAAAGGAGCAGGGAAGAGCTTCTTCCAATTAAATTTTTGAGCCTGTTTTGAAGCCCCTTCTTTGCTATCAGACGTCATCAGATAGACACCTAATGTCCAAGTAGATACTGTATTTGTAATATAATACACTAAGAAATAAGGAAGGGCTTGATTTCCAAACAGAGCGATATTTAAAGGCAAACCAATAAATATGGTATTGGCATTGACAAAGGTATTAATCATGGTTCCTCGGCGTCCTGGGCGCACTCTAAAAACTTTCACCGCGATAAAGGCCGCTAGGTAACCAAGAATGAAGGCGATAAACGTATAGAGCAAACCGCCAGACAAGCTAATCAGCTTATCTAAAGTTAAATATTTAAGAACAGAGGTGAAAATTGCAACGGGCATGGCCACATTCATAATAAGTTTAGACAAGTCATTTCCGAAACTCTCTTGGAACCAACCGCGGACTTGCAAGAAATAACCAAGAATGATGATGACGATAATGGGTACAATACTCTGAATTGACGTTATAAAGATTTCCATAGTCTCCCCTTCTATATAATAGGACATACAGCAAAAGGCGTACGAGGCATCCAGTCGCACTCGTACACCCCAATTAAATTTACTTATTTATATTCTGGGTACCATTTCAAATCACGAACTGCTTTGGCCATATCTGTTTCCTTAGCACGCGCAAGACCTTGCTCTTGTGCTTTTTTAGCGACTGCTTCTGCTACTTTAATAGAAACATCTGCTACATACTTGAATGGTGGCAAGACAGGAGCTCCTGGTTGGCCTGGATTGACAATACCACTCAATGAATGAGCTGCTGCTCCAATCATTTCATCAGTCAAAAGACTTGCTTCAGAAGCCAGCATACCTAGACCAAGACCTGGGTAAATCAAGGCATTATTGGCTTGACCAATCACATAGTCGACACCTTTATAAAAAACTGTATCAGCAGGAATTCCTGTTGCGACAAAAGCTTTGCCATCTGACCATTCAATCAAATCTTTGGCACTAGCTTCTGCTAGTTTGGTTGGATTTGACAAAGGGAAGATCATCGGACGTTCTGTGTTTTCACACATAGCTTCTACTATTTCTTTGGTGAAGGTATTAGGTTGAGTTGAAGTTCCTACAAGAATGGTTGGCTTCACAGTCTTCACTACTTCAAGCAGGTCAGTCAATTTGTCTGCGTTACTAAAGTCAGCACGTTTCTTAGCAAACGGTTTTTGTTCAGGAGTTAGGTCATCCATGTCATCAAAGAGAAGACCTTGTTTATCAACCATAAAGAAACGTTTATAGGCTTCTTCTTCAGAAAGACCTTCACTTACCATTTCACGAAGAACACGAGAGGCAATTCCTGCACCCGCAGTACCACCACCATAGCAGAGATAAACTTGATCTGTTAATTTTTCACCACTAATATCCAGTGAACCAAAGATACCACCTAAGGTAACGATTCCTGTACCTTGAATATCATCATTAAAAGTTGGAATTTGTTTCCGGTATTTTTCAAGAATATTGGCTGCATTCAAGCGGCCGAAGTCTTCCCAGTGAAGGTAGAGTTTAGGAAAAAGACGTTCTGCTGTTTGAACAAATTGTTCAATGAAGTCGTAGTAACGATCTCCGCGAACCCGTTCGTGACGATTTCCTAAGTAATTAGGATTGTTACGAAGTTCTTCACGGTTAGTCCCTGCATCAATAACTAAAGGAAGGACCATAGAAGGATCGATTCCAGCAGCACCCGTGTAGACCATCAATTTCCCGACAGAAATATCGACACCATTTGTTCCCCAGTCACCGATTCCAAGGATTCCTTCTGCATCTGTTACAACAATGAGACGAATCTCGCGATCCCCAGCAGCATTTTTCAAAGTGGCTTCAATATTTTCAGGATGATTGATATCAAGATATCCCGCATATTGTGGATCTACAAAGAGGTCACTATAGCCTTCAATGGTATCTGCAATGGTTGGATCGTATACAATTGGATTGAATTCCTCCAAATGTTGAGAAAAGAGGTAATAGAAAAGAGTCCGGTTGGTATTAAAAATTTCCATTAGGAAAAGACGTTTTCCCAAATCATTGGCTTTTGTTTGCATTTGTGCATAAGTTTGTGCCGCTTGCTCTTCAATCGTTTGAACATACGGTGGCAGTAAACCAATAAGGCCTAGTTCCTTTCGCTCCTCTAAGGTAAAGGCAGTACCTTTATTTAGGAAAGGGTTGTTTAAAATATCATGTGCAGTCATAGTGCAACCTCCTTTTTACTTATATTATACTACTTAAATAGTTGTTTTAAAGAACAATGTACTTTATAGTGTCCACTCATTTCTTTTATGTTATAATGGGCAAAAAGAATTATGACAGAATCAACTATACAACCAGTTATCATCTTTCCTCCAGATACAAATGGACAACCACTTTATCTGTGCCTAACCGTATAACACATTTGTTTTACAGTCTGTATAGTAGCAACAATTATGATGGTACTAATAGAGACTAGCATATTGAACTAATAAACAATAATATGGATTTTATAGTATACTTTGTATTGTTTAAAAAGTTATTTTTGTCATTTAAAACTTGTATTCTGTTTATATGACAACTAATAATTATCTACAAAAATATATTTCACAAAAAGTGAAATATTTTCGTAAACAAAACAAAATGAGCCAGGAGGAACTTTCGGAACAGGCAGGACTCGGACTCAAGTATATCAATCAATTAGAAAACCAAAATGTGAATCTGACCATTCACAGTCTAGAAAAAGTGATTGTCGCCTTAAACTTGACACCAGAGGACTTTTTCAATTTCAATAGCCTCGAGCCCACCACTGACCAAACCGATAATCTCTCATTGAAAAGAGTTAACATGAAGCTGAAACAAGTTCCTGTTGATAAAAGGGAGAAAATCCTAGCTATTTTTGAAGATATTCTTGATAACCTATAATCATCTCCTGACTCATCATCATATTCTAACTCAATAAAAAAGTTATAGTCAAACACACCACTACGGATAATATTTACTTATCGTCTCACCTAGCCTTGTCTATGTAACTCTTTTTAACAATTTTTTGAAAGTGTGATTTTATGAATCTTAAAGACTTATACTATTTTTATGACCTAAGCAACCTGCAATCTTTCACTGAAGTAGCTCGAAAAAACGGGGTGAGTCAACCATCTATTTCTTATGCCATTAAACGTTTAGAAAAGGAGTTTCATTGCCAATTACTTGTGCATGATCCTTCACATAGGACATTTAAGCTAACTCCACAAGGTGATATATTGTTACGACATGTAAAGAAAGCTCTTCCAGAAATACAAGGTGCCCAAAAAGAAATACTTCGAAGCATTTCTCCCTATGATACAATTGGGTTTCCGCCTCTTATTATTGACTATCTTGTTCGTAAAGAGCCTGCTTTTATTGAAAATGCCTCAGCACTTCGAAATATTCACCCTATACAAGAAGGTTCTATTGAACTTCTAAACCTCTTGTCTAAGGGAGAACTAGATGCCAGTTTTATTGGAAGCTTAGAACCGATTATCGATAAACGATTTTCAGTTAAAACTCTTATGACAAGTGATCTTTATTATATTCTACCTTCAGGCCACTCATTGGCAGATAAGGAAGCTATCGCTTTCTCTGATGTTCTAAATGAAAATTTTATTATTTTAGACGAACATTTTGTTCATCTAAAAGCTTTTCAACATTTGAATAATCAATATCATCATGCTGCAACACCATTCTTTCAAACAGATGATATTAATTTGCTTAAGCAACTCCTTCGTAAAAAAATTGGTATCAGTCTTCTTTCTGAAATCGCTATAACAAAGGAAGACAAAGATTTAATTTCTATCCCAATGGTTAAAGAGGAACGCATGTCGCTTTATGTTTCACTACTTACACTTAAGGAAACTAATCTTCATCCTGAGGTAGAAAACTTCTTCCAAGAACTATTAAATTAAAAGCGATAATACTAAGCTAATTAAGATACATCTAACAATAAAAGGAAACTCCCCTCGTACTTAAACGAAGGGAGTTGTTTTACTAATAATTCCAGTTTACCAAGAGATAAATGAGACTCGAGCCAAACATATCCGCCAAGGCATGCATGAGGAAGAATGGAAGCAAGTTTTTGACCTTGTATTTATAAAGGAAATAATAAAGTAGACCAAAGACCACACCGATAACCAGAGCCCATAGCATGCCCTGATAGGTATGGAAGGACACACGGACAATGGTTGAAAAGAGCAAGACCCACCATTTATACTTGTCCTTTACTGAGGTCAAGAGCCCTAAGAAGAAAAATTCCTCGTAGAAACCATTAAGCAGTCCGTAAGCAATGGCCATAGGTGACAAAGCCATAAACTTATCAATAACAGCCATAGGATTAATATAGGCTAAAACTTGAGGACTAAAATAATTATACTGTCCTGACAAGGTGCTAACCATATCGGCAAATAGACCTGAGATAGCGAAAATAAAGGGTACCCAAAAGAGAACAGACCACTTTAGGCGTATAGGTAATTGTTTAAAGTCAAAATGACGTATCCAGAGATATATAATCGCTAAGGTTAGGAGAATAATCTGCAAGGTGAAATTACTTGAATAGCCTGCTCCTTCACTGGCTGTATTTGTTGAAGTCTCACTGATTGCTGTGGAAACGCTTGGAGCCAAACTTGCCAAATATATTTGTGTTGAACGGACAATAAACTGTCCAAACATAATGAGCGTAACAATACCGATATCAAACCACCTCAGATTCTTTAGTGGTTGTTCGGGACGAATTTTCTTGAGTAAAGACATTGGTCTTTCCTTTCTTCTATCCTCTTGATCGAAGACTGGTTTATTCTTTAAGTTTATTATAAGTCATAAACCTTAACATAATACTAAAATTTGCAGTAAGATTAGTATTTCATTTAAGGAAAGAAAAAGCAAGGGAAAGCATGTTTCCTTTGCTTCAAACTTGTTATTAATCATTCTTTTTAACAACACTAACTAAGACAAGGAGTTGGAAAATAGCCAAAACAAATAGGACCACAAAGCCATTTCGACTACCTTGAGCCGTTGCTCGTGCAAAGTCAATCTTGTGGTTAGCTTGACTCATAGCAACAATTAGAGATGCTAGTGTTGTTCCCACTGCTCCTGCAAATTGTTGGAGCGTGTTAAAGATGGCATTAGCATCGGCTCGTTGATCAAGCGACAGTTGTTTCTGTCCATTGGTCATGACATTACCAAAGACAACCCCAAGTCCCGTCATGAAAATCATGTAAAAGGCGAGAATCAAAGTATTTGAAAGGGAGAGACCAAACAAGCTAAATAGCAACTGAGCAAGAACGATAAGGCTTGCTCCAATCAGAATTGGTTTACGAGCTCCCATCTTATCTAAAATGATACCCGAAAACGGAGCAAATCCTGCACCAATGATAGCTCCTGGGAGGAGCATCAAGGCTGCAAGAGTGGTATTAGAGTTGTTAACCAACTGCACATAGTTTGGCAAGAGGAAACTCATCGCAAGGGAACCCAATTGGAAAGAAAAGAAAGCGATGATATGACCTGTCAGTTTACGATTTTTCAAAATAGAGAGGTTGATGATGGGATTTTCTAATGTTGTAGAACGCCAAATCAAAATGACAAGACCTAAGATCCCAATCAAAAGCCAACCTAAGACTGAGAAGCTGAAGAAGGCATGTTCAGCAACCCCATGAAGACCTAAAATCAGGCCCAAGAAAAGAAAGATGGTAGCCAGTAGACTGAGGATATCTAAAGATTCACGTTTAACCTCACTCTTTTGCTCAATCGAGCGAAGCCCTGCAATCAGTGAAGCCAAGAGAATAGGAAACTGAATGAGGAAGATAGAACGCCAACCAAAATGTGCCGTCAAAAGTCCACCAACAGTTGGTCCAATCGCCGGTGCAACTGCTGTAATCAGTGTCCCAACTCCCATCATGAGACCAATCTTACGACTTGGCACCTGCTCCAAAATGATGTTAAACATGAGAGGTAGGGCAAAACCAACTCCCATCCCTTGAACCAATCGTCCCAAAACAACAAAGCTAAAACTAGGAGCTATAAAGTCAATGAGAACACCTAAGATAGACAAAAGGTTTGCGACAAGAAAGATGGTTTTCATCTTAAACGAGCGCTTGAGATAGGCAGATAAGGGCACCACGCAAGCAACGACTAATAGGTAGATGGTTGTAACCCACTGTACTGTTGACGTATTAACCGAAAATGCCTTCATCAATACAGGAAAGGTGATGTTCATAGCTGTTTCACCAGCCACTCCACAAAAAGAAAGGATTCCTGTCGCAAAGATGGCACACAGGATCTTAGTGGAGATTTTTTCGTCTGACATAAGTATTTGTTCCTCCTATATAAACTTAAATATTGCGGTAGTGTTGTAAGATTTTGAGAAAGACTTCTCTCTCTTCAGATGAAAATTGCTGGGCAAACTCTTCCTCTTCTTTTCGAAGATAGGATTGGCAGGCAGACGCGATTTTTACTGCCTTATCCGTTAAAACAACCGCTTTTTGCCTAGCGTCTTTCGATGAGGTATGTCGTTCGATAAGGCCTTTTTTCTCCATCCGTTGTAAGAGAACTGTCGTTGTCGAACGCTGAATCTCAAATTCGTGCTCAATGTCACGTTGAAATACCTCATGATTAGCATGATTGGTTATAAAATCGATAATGGCCATCTGATTTCCAGTCAAATCATACTGCCTAGCAAACTGATCAAAGTGGCGCATCATATTGTTATTGGCTTGCTTCAACAAGCGTCCAAAGTGGTCCAAAAAACAACTCCTTAACTACATTGTTAGCTAACTAACGTTGTTTAGTATAAGAGTTTTAGAAGGTAATGTCAATAACTTTTCAAGAGATTTCCACTCAACTTTCAATAGATTTCAAAAAAACTCAAGGACTTAAATCCTTGAGTTGCTTCATTTAGTCTTTCTTTACAGGAATTTCCTTAATAACACGCGCAGGGTTTCCACCTAGCACCACATTGTCACCGAAAGACTTAGTCACAACAGCGCCTGCCCCAGCCACTACATTATTCCCCAAAGTAACGCCTGGAAGGATGGTCACGCCTCCACCAGCCCAGAAGTTATCACCGATAGTAATTGGAGCCCCATATTCAAGGCCTGAATTACGCTCGGTTGGATCAAGCGGATGAAGAGGTGTTAGAAACTGACAATTCGGACCAATCATAGCATTGTCACCAATCGTGATAGGACAGACGTCTAGCATAGTCAAGTTCCAGTTAGAATAAAAATTTTCACCGATATGGATATTAACACCGTAATCCGTAACGAACTGAGGATTCATGGCAAGATTTTCACCAGTCGAACCAAACCAAGATTTGACAATTTCAGCTCTCTTGAGACGGTCAGGTTCCGCATTAAAGGCCATTTGGTTTTCTCTCGATTTAGCTGCTAGGGCACGTAACTCAGGGTCGCTAGGCTTATAAAAATCACCTGCAATCATTTTTTCATATTCTGTCGGCATGGCATACTCCTTTTATGGTTGTTTTCCTATATTGTAGTATAGAAGTGATGTTACCACAAGAGAAACTACAATGCAAACGTGAGTAAGAATGCCATAAACAAGTTCATTTTAGTAGAGTATTCAATTCGCTCAATAAATTATATATCGATGGTCTCACCTACAGCTAAAACCTTATAGCCTGCTGCTTCAACTTCTTTTTTAGTTGTCTTGTAATGACTATAATCATCTATATGAATGGGATAAATCCTTTTAGGTTGAAGGAGATCTTTCATTCGGTTTAACATATTTAAGTCCATGGTAAATGGTCCACCAAATGAACCTGATTTTACAGCACCTAAATTAGCAAATATAGCATCTATATTTTGAGGAACATTTTTTGTTAAACCTGGGTACAAAACAGTATCGCCGGTAAAATAAATGACTTTAGTTTCTGACGAACTGGTGAATGTTAGTTGATAGCCATTTACCTTACCAACAATCTTTCGTATGATGTAGTTGCTGGCATGATAAGCCGGTAGTGCTTTAATGGTGATACAGTAGTCAGCGACTTGAAATGATTGTTCTTCTCCCCATTTTAAAACACTATTATTTAAACATGACACGCCATTTAAGATTTTCTTATTAGGAGAAATGACTGTTTTACCCTTCAAATAATCTTTCCCTACATCATCCAAATGATCTTGATGCCCATGAGTAATTAGCCATACATCAACTTTACTAAGAAGAGACTTATCCTTATGAACATCAGTTTGTTTCTCGGAGACAAATCCTTTAAACCGTACCAAGGTTCCTTTAGGTGATAAATCAGGATCAATTCCGATATAAAATTGATTATCAATAGAGATGACGCCACATGCAACGCCACAATAAGTAAACGAAATAGACATAGTACCTCTTTTTTAAAACAAGCTGTAAGTTGAATTTAACAGTATTTGAATGAACATTTAAGTACATAACACTTGTAACTAGATTATAGTTTTTATCGTCAATTTAATCAATGTCTGTTTATGTTTCAACACCTTCTTTTACATTTATAATGCTAAGTTTCCACAAATCTCAGTTAGGTAATCCACAAAAAAATCCCAAGTGCTCTATGCAACTTGAGATTTTCTTTCTGTCTGGGCATGCCTGAGTCATTCAGGTCTTTTGATTATTTTTCTTTTTGATCTTTGTGATCTTTTTTATTTTTCTTCTTACGTCCGTTGCGGCCAAGTCCTAGACCTGTTACCGATACGGTGAAGCCTGCGATATTGATGGTTTCTTCAATCTTACCTTTGCTTGCTTCTTCCTCATTTGAGAGATTAATTGGCATCTTGTGTTTAGAGCCTTTACCCTCAGCTTGACCAGAAACAGGTGCTTCAAAGTCGTCGCCTGGTCCATAAGTGACTGGTCCCTCATGAGATTCCATTTGTTCTTCGACTTGGTCGAGAACTTCTAGGTCTTGAACCTCTTCAACAACGATATCGTCTGCCTTGTTTTCTTTAGGTTTACCATTGATATCGCCTGTAAGCGGGATATAAACAACGGTTTCTTCAAGGTTACGTTGACCAACGGTCTTACCTTCAACCTTATCCTTATCAGCGCTGTAGCCTTCTACTTCAGGAGTGATGACTGTTTCAAACTGACCTTTATTTGAAGTCCAGTAGCTTGAACCAAGCTCTTCACCTGTAACCTTATCAATGGTCAAACTACGAGTCCATTGAGCGGTTTGGATGTTATTGGCAGGAAGTTCTGCTTGTCCATCGCTAGATGTGTAGAGAACTGTGAAGGTTACATCTTTGATATAGCTTTCACGTTCTGGCCATTTAGCACCATCAGGATTTGCTGGGTTGATTGGTGTACCAGCTTCTTGGATGTTATCTGGACCTACTTGAACAGTACCATGACGAAGGGTAACCATGAAGTTTTGGTCAACATGTGAATCACCATCAAAGATAACACCGTTTGTGAAGCCATCTGCAAGGAGGGTATAACCACGGTCACTATAGTACTTGATACGCTCGATTGTTGAGTATTCAATCACTTCGCCTGATTTACCAAGCAAGTCAACCACTTCAAGTTTCTTACGAGTTGTGCCATCAACATAAGTAACTGTAGCTTTCTGAGCATCCTTGAGGTAAGTTACTACTTCCATGATTTCAGGTGTTTCTACAGAAACATCTGTCATTTCAGCTACTTCCATACGGTCTGGTGTAAATCCAACAACCTCTGGAGAAGGAACAGCTGAGAAGCCAGCTTGAGTACTTGACCATGCTTCATAATTGATAGCGCCTGTCACAAGGTTAACGTTAGCCAAACGTTTGAAATCAAGAACTTCAACGTAATCGTCGCTAGCCAAGCCGCCTTCTTCGAAGACATACTGGATTGTACGTGTCACATCTGCACGGTTTTCAAGCATCTCTACGCTATTTGGCCAAACTGGACTATTAACATCGTTTGGATCTACGACTTCACCTGCAACTGGTGCTGGCATATCTGGGTCAATAAGAACCAAACGTTCACGAAGAACAACTTCGAAGACTTGATCAAAGTCAGAGTCACCATTGTAAGTGTGGTCAAAGGCTGCCGCATAACCATCGTTGACGAGCTCGTAACCTTGTTTGAGCAAGTTTGCGATTTGTTCATCAGTAGAGTAGTCAATCTTCTCACCTGAGCTTCCGATGACAACATCACGAGTCAATTCTGACTTATCAAGCTCATTCATGTAAAGGATAATAGCTTTTTGCTCATCCTTAGCATAAACCACGTTGGTATCTTGACCTGGGTGTTCTGGAGTAATAAAGGCCTTTTCAGAAATGTAACCAAGAACATCTGGAACGACTGTTTCCATAGCCATGGTCGGATCTTCAGGATCGTTGTTGTAGCTTGGAGTAGGCGCATTTTCAATAGGTGTACCATACTCATCTACTGGAATAATCTTACCAAGCTCTGTGTAAGTAACTGTATCTTCCACTTCTGGAAGGTCAGGGCGAACTTCAAGTCCACCAGCTTGACGTTTATCTGCATAGAAGCCTTCAACTACTGGAACTTCTACAACATCATAAGTGAAGCTTTCTTGATCCCAAGTGCTTGTTTGTTCCACTTGGTTAAACTTACCGTGGAAGCTGAAGCTATCTTGAATGTTGATAACTGGATCTTTGTAGCCAGCACCTTGGAAGGTAACCGTTTGTTTCGTATCTTGTGTGATATCATCCAAGATTGGTTCGTAAACCAAGGTTTGGTCCAGGCTGAGGTCAATTGGCAATACCAATTCACTTTCAGCTTGGTAGCCAGCAACTTGTGGTGCTGGTGTTTCAATAACTTGCGTAGCATCTTGAGGATTATTAGCATAATGAACTGGTTCTGCATCCGCGATTGGATTACCAAAGGTATCAACAGGGATAATCTTACCGAGTTCTTTATAGACAACACTGTCTGTAGCTTCTGGTTTATCAGGTGTAACAACCTGCATACCAGCCACTGCCTTGTCCGCATAGTAACCTTCGATAACTGGGACATTAACCTTAGCAAAGGTATAGCTGTCTTGATCCCAAGTGTAAGTGTCTTCTGCTTGATTGTACTTACCAGTGAAAGTAAAGTCAGACTGGATATTAACAGACGGTGTTGCTTCGCCAGCTCCTTTGAAGAAGACCGTTTGCAAGGTTGGTTGCGTTACATCTTCAAGGATTGGAGCGTACTCAACAAGAATATCGTCTGTCAAGCTCTCAGGCATGACACTTTGTTGCATTGGACGATAACCCGGAATGTGAGGAACAAGTGTCTCACTAACCTTAGTTGGGTTATTGGCATCGTTGTTGAAGGTTGGCGTTGGAACGTTTGGAATCAAGCGTCCATTCGCATCAATAGGAATAATCTTACCAAGTGGAACGTAGGTAATGGTTTCTTCGATGTTATCTTCAGTAACCTCTCTACCTTTTACTTCTACTCTATCAGCAAAATAGCCTAAAACAACTGGTGCATAGATATCATAATACTTGGTTTTGTTTGGAGACCACTCTGTCTCATCAACAAGCTCACCTGTAACCTTGTCGAAGGTAAGAGTACGCACCCAATAAGCCTTTTGCACATCGGCATCTGGCAAATCCGCATTACCATCTGTACTTCTGTAAAAGACTGTGAAGCTTACTTCTTTTTCGTAAGCATACTTAGATGGCCATTTAGGTCCATCTGGATTATTAGGATTGATTGGAGTATCTGGGACTTGTTCATTTTCAGGTCCCACCTTGGCAACATCGTGTTGCAAGAGGACGAACCACTCTTGATCATCAATATCTTTATCATCAAAAATGGCATCCTTAGGGAATTCGTCCTGAATCAAGTCATATCCCATGTCTTTGAAAGTCTTGATACGTGTTGCTGTCCCGTATTCAATCGCTTCACCTAATTCACCGGTCAACTGGTCGCTAACCAAGTAAGCACCGGTAGTTTCATCGATATAAGTGATGCTGGCTTTCTTGAAAATCTTACGATACACAACCGGAGTGTCCGCTCCTGGTTTGTTCGGTACTACACTTTTAATATCTGTCATATAATCTTGAACAGCTGGTGTTGCTGTCTCACCCGCCTTTCGTGGATCTTTTTTGTTATTGTTATACTGCTTAGTCAAAGCACCTGGAATATATTCCCCATCTTCTGTCACAGGGATTATGCGTCCCAATTTCCTATAGGTCACATGTTCCGTTACTGTTGGCACATAGGGTGTGACAACGTTAAAACCCGCTTCCTTTTGGTCAGCGAAATAGCCCTGGACAACTGGTACCGATATCTTAGGATAGGTATAGCTGTCCTTGTCCCATTCGATTAAACCAGTCTTCCCATCTCTAGTCCCTGTAAAGACATGGTTTTCCATGACTTCAGGATCTGGAGTTTGCGAATCCGCTCCTTGAAAGATAATCTCCTGCTTGGATGGAATCCTCACAGTTTCCGATTGAGCATGGTTATCAAAGAGGGCTTCGTCAGCTCTGGCAAAATCTAATGGGGAGGGGGCACTGTGGTCAGAGCGACTTTTTGGGTTAGTCAATAATTTAGAAAGATCTATAGTATCAACTAAATCAGAGTGCGCTGATTTATGTGCAATATGCTCTTCGGCAGTTCTTGCTGCTGCTTCAGTCGCATCTTCCCTATAGGCTCTCAAAAATACTCCCCCTTTCTTCTTTTTATGAGAAATAAAATCCTTTACTTGCTAAGTTCTCATGGAAATCTTTTCTATTAAGATTTCATTTTCCCTCAGAGAAGCTAACAAGTTCTTATCAAAGATTAAAATTTTTGATATCTCTTATATATACTATAATACGAGAATCGAATTTTTACAAGTAAGGTGTAAGAACTTTAATCATTTTAACCCCTAAGTGAAAAAATAGCGCTTTAATGTGCAATATCTATCAAGTAGTTTACGAAAGTGACATCAAAATGAGATTACCCCTATAACTTAAATGATGAGTCTTTAATGGTGTTTTCTCTCCCTAAAGACACTCTCATAAGAAATACACTATAAACTATCACAACTACTTCTCATCTTTGAATGGCTAGAGCCTTACTGTATTTGTTAAAGAAATGGCCTATTAGGAATGACACAGGCCAAGCCTGCGACTAGTCCTCGACTAGGGATGCCAATAAATAACTGGTATTACTCCTAGTATAGATTGACTTTGACGCTTCGTCAATAGATTGGAAGCATTTAATGAAAATCCCTAATTTTAAAGCTTTTTCGTATTAAATTGTGCATTAATAATAGTCATTGGGATTAGGCTATTTTGCTGTCATTCTGGGCACCAAATAGTCATAGGTATTTCACAACTCAGCCAAGAAAAGGGTTAAATGACTTTTCACAGTCCACATTTAAGTCTTTACGGAAACCCAGTTATGCCATAAAAACCGAGACTACTGTCTCGGTTCATACAGTTTGGAAACGATTAGATTTGACCTCGGCCTTCACCGTCAAAGTAAACCCACCATTCTGGACTTACTTCAACCCAACGGTTAACTGCCATTTCACCTGAATTTGGATCAAAGTAACGAACAACACCGTTTACGCGAACCAGATGACCTTTGATTTGTTTACCATTGTTATCAAAGAGGAGATTTTGACCATTGATATTAACCATGCCTTTGACAGCATTACCATTACCATCAAAGTAATACCAGCTACCATCAATTTCGTGGAATTGATTGCGGTAGAGCTCACCTGAGTTTACATCATAATAACGAAGGTTACCATCTACGTTTGCCAAAGCACCTTTGACCTGACGGCCATTTTGATCAAAGTAGAGGTTTTGACCATTGATGTTTTGTGAACCTTTTACGGCTGCTCCATCATTATTGAAGTAAGCCCAAACACCTGGTTCGATTTCAGCAAAACGGTTGCGAGCCATTTCGCCTGAGTTAGCATCATAGTAACGGATAGTGCCGTTCTCATTAACGGTACGACCTTTAACTTGGACACCATTGTTGTCGAAGAAGAGTTCTTGACCATTAATGTTTTGGTGACCTGTTACACGTTTACCATTACCATCATAGTAAGCCCAAACGTTATTACCAATTTGAACGAATTGGTTACGTCCTGATGCATTATTATTGTTATCTGGTTTTGGATCTTGTTTACCGTTTGCATTCAAGACACCGTTTTGGTCATAGTAGAAGACTTGACCTCTGCGGTTTTGACGATAACCATCACGCAACTGCACCCCATTAGCGAGGAAGAAGTATTGTTTACCATCGATAGTCTTTTCACCGATTGCCATGCGACCTGAGTTATCAAAGTAGTAAACATTTCCGTCGTTATCTTTGATGAAGGCATTCTTAGCACGTTTGCCATCGTTATAACGATAGTAAACACTGCCCCAGCTCTTCTCGAACCTACCACTACCATCACCGTTTTGGTTGTCGTTGTTAGTTGATTGGTTGCTTCCGACTACTTTTGGAAGGCTAACTTTACCACCATTTGTACCATAGTAACCACTTAGACCATTCTTAAGCACGTACTCTGAACCACGGTCAAGAATATTAGTACCATTCATGTACTTCGCAGACCACTGTGTAATCTTCTCGTCAGTAGTCATACGTTTACCAGTAGAGATTTGAACACGGTCAAAGATTTGTGGGTAAAGACGTTTCAATTCATCAAGGAAGGCACCACCATATTTACCTTGGTAGTCGTTACCAAAAGTACGTGTCTTAGCAGCATAGAGGCTATGATTGATGATTGCACCGTCTTTAGTTTCACCATAGTTATTAACACGAGTTGCAGTGACCACTTCATCACCCGGAAGGTTGTAGATTTGGTCTGGAACCCAGTCAGCAATCGCTGAGATACCTACAGCGTGGAGCGATTTAAGAGCTGCTTTCAAGTCAGCCAATGAACCGTACTTGTTGTCCTTACTCATACCAATATCATAACGGTCTGTAAAGGCATAACCATTTTGGATGACTGAGTCAAGGAAGCTACCATCATCACTTGAAACGTATTGTGGTGCAAGTTCGAATGATGTAATACCCCATGATTTGAAGAGACTAGCATTTTCAGCAATCTTCTTATTAGTGTATTGTGATGGATTTTGAACGAAGTCTTGGAAGTTAGAGAAGCCTTCGTAGATAACTTGTGAATCAAGGGCAGCATTTGATTCGTAGACCAAACCACTGCTGTTTTTCTCTTTACTTGGTGCTACACGCACATCTTGAGTTTCAGAAGCTCCTACTGGCACCCAAACAGCAAGGTAACCATCAACTTGAGGATTACGGATACCACGGATTTCGTTTGCATTAAATGTCAAATTACCATTACCATCAGTGTATTTGACAATGCCGTTAGCATCGCTATCATTCAAGTAAGTAGCCACACCATCCTTTGTTGTCAAAAGCAATGGACGATAAGCTTGGTTACGGTGAGCCGCACCCATGTTAATTGTCAAGTTGCTTGTCAAACGAAGGGCTGGTTGGTTTGAAACGATAACTGCCATACCTTGGTTGCGTGTTTCTGCTGTACCAGCATCAGAAGCACTGTTAGCCCCTGTACCATAACGTACAGATGTCAAGACACCTGCAGCATCCCAACCATTAGTATTACCATAACCGATGTAGTTAACCTTCATATCTTGACCGCCGGCTGCATAGCGGATACGGCCTTTCAAGAGGGTTTCAATAGCATCATAATATGGTGATTTTTTAGCCATATATTGACCATCATCTGTGTACATGTCTCCATAGTAAACACGTGGCACAGTGTCCTTATGTGTAAGCATCAAGGCATATGCTGATGGGATGTTATATTGTGTGTATTGCTTGTTAGCACTACGCATGTCTCTGTTGTAGATTTCAAAGGCTTTCTTCATTTCATCAAGCGTGAAGGTATTCCCTGTTGATTGAGGGTTGATTTCATTTTTGATGATTTGACCAATGATTGATTGTACCTCTGAATCGTGGGCACGAACAAATGAGTAGTTAGCCATACGTTTAGAGTTTTTACCACTTTCAGAACGGTCATTTAAACTATTTGAAATGAGTGGTTCAACTCCTGAACGGTTACCAATTGGACGCAAGAGTGAATATACCAATGCCAAGTGCATAGGGTCATCCATTGGCAATTGAGCACCTTTGGTGTCTTCATTGTAGTAGGCATCATTGTGAGACCATGCTTCCAAGATAGACAAGTGCTTAATAGCTTGTTCTTGGCTTTGATCAGAACCATACTTAGCTTTGAAGTAATCTGAAGCAATTTGGAGAAGGTCAGCATTGACATTATCCACGGCATCGACACGAACACCATCAAAGTTTTCATCTTCAGAACCACCAGTGATAGTACCGATGTTCATGATGTAGTAGAGCCAGTTCAACTGCTCAGCTTGAACCGCTGGGTTTGAGTTGTCGATATCATTAGCCAACAAGAATTCAAAACCACCGTTACTTGTATCCTTAGTATACTTAGGATTCTGTTTACCTGTTTGGCTAGTTGGTGTGCGGTTCAAGAGACGATAGTCAGAGTTAGCATGACTTGTACGACTATCGTTGTTATAGAGAAGGGCACCACCTTGCAAGTGGTCACTATTATCAAGATTTTCAGAAGTTGAATTCCAACCTGGTTGGGTCTTCACGAAATTTTTGATAGTTGTACGCAACCAGTCAGTGTTACCTTCACGCGCAATACGTTCTTCAATACGTTTTTGAACTTCAAGCGCTGCTTGGTCCATTTGGGTTTGTGAGCTGAATGACGTATAGGTCTGATTGGTACCGAGACCTTGCTCCTTCATGTAGTTGAGGTAGCTCGCTTGGATAGCCTTGCTTGGCCACCAAACTGTAAGCAATGGACGTTTGTCATTTTCAGTTGAAGCAGTCCACTCTTTACCATCTTTCAAGATTTCTTTTGGACGGTACCATGTGTTGGCAGTGAAGTAACCATCAACAAGTTCGATATCTTTATCAGTTGTACCATAAAAGGCATTTTTATCACCATTTACAGTAACGTTTGTGTTTGTGCTATCAGCTGATGAACCTGTTCCACCGTTCTTGTCGAAACGGTATTCTTTTTGGTTAGACAATTCACCAGTTTCAGCGTTAAAGTATTGGCTTCCGCCGTTACGTTCAAGGACATAGTTCTTGCGAATAGTGCCATCATCTTCAACGTAGTATTGTTTTCCATTAATAGTTTTGATGTGGCTTGGACCATTAGTTACAACATTGTTAGTTGCTGGAAGGTCGTTATTTACTACTGTGACCGTATTGTTAGCATTGTTATTATTACCAGCAACTGGTGTGGCACGACGGCCTCCTGTAGGACCACGGCGGGCACCAGTCGCACGACGTTCACGTGTCGCTGCACGGTCTGTAACTGTTGTTGTATCAGTTGTAGTATTGTTATTTGTTGTATCAACGGCTGTATCGTTGGTTGCTGTTGTATCTGTTGTAGTTGCCGCACGATCAGTGCCGACTGTCGCTGCCGTATCAACAGCATTCGCTACAACTGTATTTGTTGTATCAGTTGTCAAATCGAAAGTTGCTGTTGGAGCTGCTTGGTCAGTTGCGGCATTGTTTGTCGTTGCAACTGCTGTAGTTGGATCCTGAGCAGTCGTTGTATCGTTAGATACAGTACCCGTATCAACAGAAATATCGGGGATGGCTACAGTAGCATCCGTGTGTTCGTCGGCCTGAACGACACCGTCGTTAGTCCCTAATGAAACCGCTGAGACTGCACCGAGTGACATCCCTGTAACTGCAATGGTTACCCATTGTTTCTTGACTTTGTGCATTTTATAATGTACTTTTTTGTCCATAATAAAAAGACTCCTTTTTCCCATTTATAGCTTCATTCTAAATCATTGAAAGCTTTTTTTCAATAAGATTCGATAAATTTTCATAATTTTTAGAAAAAACACTTTATTGTTTTAATTAAATGAGTTTAAAGTGAGTGTTTCGAAATAAAAAATAGCTTATTTTATTTTTTTTAAATCAATACAAATGATACTCTATCGCTATTTAGAATGATTATTGATAAGGTATTTCTTTTAATGGGATTACAATGAAATCTAATGAAAATTCACAAAATCCTTAAGACTTCTTCTCTTGAGTCATCTAAGATTTACATCCTAACTAAATCATTAGGTTTGTAAAGATGATGATTTTTTAGGAGAGCTTCTCATACTGAAAATAAATTCTAACTATCTAAGCGACTCATTACTTACCGAGGTGTAAGGGCTTTAAATTGAGACCTATAGTGCCAGTAAGAAAGCAGAACACGAGCAACAAGCCATCACATAATAATGTCTCAAAAGCCTATCAATCTTGCTGAAACTAAGGAAAAAAGAAGTATAATAAAGGTGAAAGAATTAACCTATTTAGATACAATTAGAGGGGTAGGTGAGAAAGATGTCAGTACAACATACAAACTTCAACATAAGCCAAGATAAGGGTAAGACTGGTCAAGAGTTCAATAATCAAGAGCTCATTAAGAAGAATGCTCCAGACAACAGGGTTGCTTCTATTTTCCTTGCAGTCGCCTTTTATTTAGCTATAGTCTATCTTGTCTTATTCTTGCTCTTAGGTCTGTCAAATCCTTGGGGAATGCTTATAATAATTTTCCTAGCACCTAGTTTGATTAGTTTTATCATTGCAACTATTTTAACAGGAATAGGACGTAAAAAAGGTAACAAAAACTTTCTATACACTAGTATTATTTTTTACCTAGTCTCAATTTTTTTGGCCTATGACCCTGACTGGGGAGTTTTTCGAGTTATACCAATTCTGTTAACCATTCTAGTAACGATTGGAACTGTGATGTTTAAACAAGATAATGAGCAAGACAACAAATAAGAGACCATGCTCAAGTGGTCTCTTATTTTTATGTAGTCATTTGTATTTCAAAAAGTCAGTTCCATTTTGAAACTTTCACAACATCTCCAAATCAAAAAACACCTTCTAGCTAGAATGGTTAGCTAACATAAAGGTGTTTTTTTGTGCTTATCTGAGCATTGCAAAGACTATTACAATTCTGAAATACGAATAATCTTCGACCTATTCTTCATCTTTCTTACGTTTAGCAAGAAAGGCGAGACCTGTTGCAGTTGCCAAAGCACCAAATGCCATTGACAATGATGAGTTTTCCTCACCAGTCTTAGGAAGCGCTTGGCTTCCACGTTTGTGCTTAAGATCTTTCACTTCAGAAGTTGATTCTGAGGCACTTGTTGAGGCAGAGGTTGAAAGACTTGCTGATGTACTCAATGATGTTGAAATACTTGTTGAAGCGCTTGTGCTTTCAGAGGTACTCAAGAATGCTGATGTAGAAGCTGACTCTGATACTGAAACGCTTGATGAAGCGGATTCTGAGACAGAGGCACTTGTTGAGACTGACTCTGACGTGCTGGCTGATGCTGATAGAGATACACTTGCACTTTGTAATTCGCTCAACGATAAAGACTCACTTGTTGAAATCGAAGTACTTACTGAGGATGATTCTGACGTACCTACTGAGGCTGACGTAGATACTGAAGCGGATGCGCTCGCTGATACTGACTCTGATGCACTTACACTTTGTGATCCGCTCAACGATACAGACTCACTTGTTGAAATCGAAGAGCTTACTGACGCTGAAACTGAGTTTGATACTGATTGTAATTCTAAGATTGAAGCACTTAATGAGGCTGACTCTGACTCAGAGGCTGATTCAGATGCACTTGTGCTTTGAGACTCACTCAATGATGCTGACTCACTAGCTGAAACTGAAGCACTTAATGAGCTCGATGTACTCAATGATACTGATTCAGAAGCCGAAACTGATGCACTTGTGCTCTGCGATTCACTCAATGATGCTGACTCACTAGCTGAAACTGAAGCACTTAATGATGCTGATTCTGAGTTTGACTCAGATTGTGATGTTGACGTTGATTCACTCTCTGAAGTCGAAACTGAATTCGATACTGATTGTGATCCTGAAACAGATGCACTCAATGACGCCGACTCACTCAAGGATGTTGAGTTAGATGTCAAAACAGATTCACTTGTTGAAATGAAGCTTGAAGCCGAGTTCGAAACAGATTCAACAGTTGAAATAATCGCAGAAATTGAAGCACTGAAAGCTTGAGACTGACTTTCAAATACAGAAGCACTTAATGAGCTCGATATACTCAATGATACTGATTCAGAAGCCGAAACTGACGCACTTGTGCTCTGCGATTCACTCAATGATGCTGACTCACTAGCTGAAACTGATGCACTTACTGACGCTGACTCTGAGTTAGATTCTGATTGTGATTCTGAAATTGATTCACTTACCGAGGCTGACTCGGAATTGGACACTGATTGTGACTCTGAAATTGATTCACTTACTGAAGCGGATTCTGAGTTAGACTCTGACTGTGACTCAGACACTGATGCACTCTCTGAAGCGGATTCGGAAGTTGAGACAGACTGTGACTCAGACACAGATGCACTTTCTGAAGCGGATTCTGAGTTAGACACTGATTGTGACTCAGACACAGATACACTCTCTGAAGTGGATTCTGAATTTGAAACTGATTGTGATTCTGAAACAGACGCACTTTCTGAAGCGGATTCGGAAGTTGAGACAGACTGTGACTCAGACACAGATACACTCTCTGAAGTGGATTCTGAATTTGAAACTGATTGTGATTCTAAAATTGATTCACTTACTGAGGCTGAAGTTGAGTTCGACTCAGACTGAGATGCTGATGTTGATTCACTTTCTGAAGTTGAAACTGAATTCGATTCCAGCTGTGATGTGCTTACTGATGCACTTTCTGACGCAGAAACTGAGTTCGATTCTGATTGTGATGCTGACGTTGACTCACTCTCTGAAGTAGAAACTGAGTTTGACTCGGATTGTGATGTCGATGTTGACTCACTCTCTGAAGCTGAAACTGAATTTGACTCGGATTGTGATGTCGATGTTGATTTACTTTCTGAGGTCGAAACTGAGTTTGACTCGGATTGTGATGCTGAAATTGAGGCACTCTCTGAGGCTGACTCTGAGTTTGAGACTGACTGCGATTCAGATACTGACTCACTCTCTGAAGCTGACTCGGAATTTGAGATTGATTGAGAGATCGATGTTGAGGCACTTTCAGATGCTGATGTTGAGTTTGATTCAGACTGTGATGTTGATGTTGACGCACTTTCTGAAGCTGAAACTGAATTTGATTCAGATTGTGACACTGACGTTGACTCACTCTCTGAAGTAGAAACTGAGTTTGATTCGGATTGTGAAGATGATGTCGATTCACTCTCTGAGGTAGAAACTGAATTTGATTCCAGCTGTGATGTGCTTACTGATGCACTTACTGACGCAGAAACTGAATTTGACTCAGATTGTGACTCAGAGATTGATTCGCTTACTGAGGCTGATTCGGAATTTGATACAGATTGTGATTCTGAAATCGACTCACTTGCAGATGCAGACTCGGAATTAGACAATGATTGTGATTCGCTTACTGAAGCACTTTCTGAAGCTGACTCTGAGTTTGAAACGGATTGTGATTCTGAAATTGATTCACTTACTGATGATGACTCTGAATTTGAGGCAGATTGTGATTCTGACACAGATGCACTTTCTGAAGCGGATTCTGAGTTAGACACTGATTGTGACTCAGACACAGATACACTCTCTGAAGTGGATTCTGAATTTGAAACTGATTGTGATTCTGAAACAGACGCACTTTCTGAAGCGGATTCTGAGTTTGAGACAGACTGTGATTCTGAGACTGATTCACTTTCTGACGCTGACTCTGAGTTTGAAGAAGACTGTGATTCAGACACTGATGTACTTTCTGATGCTGATTCGGAATTTGATACAGATTGTGATTCAGACACTGATGCACTTGCTGATGCTGATTCAGAATTAGATACAGACTGCGACTCTGAAATTGACTCACTTTCTGACGATGACTCGGAAGTTGAGGCAGATTGTGATTCTGAAATTGATTCACTTACTGACGATGATTCTGAATTAGACACTGATTGTGAGGCTGAAACAGACGCACTTACTGACGATGAAACTGAGTTTGATCCAGACTGTGAAGCTGAAACTGATTCACTTACTGAGGCTGATTCTGAATTTGAAACAGACTGTGATTCTGAAATTGATTCACTTACTGACGATGACTCCGAATTTGAAACAGACTGTGAGGCTGAAATTGACTCACTTACTGAGGCCGATTCTGAGTTTGACTCGGATTGTGATGTCGATGTTGATTCACTTACTGACGATGACTCTGAATTTGAAACAGACTGTGATTCTGAAATTGAAGCACTTACTGAGGCTGAAGTTGAATTTGACTCTGATTGTGATGTCGACGTTGATTCGCTCTCTGAAGCTGACTCGGAAGCCGAGACTGATTTCGATTCAGACACTGATGCACTCGTTGAGGCTGATTCGGAATTTGATACGGATTTCGAATCCGAAACAGACGCACTCTCTGAAGCGGACTCACTTTGTGAGACACTAGTCTTCAAAGACTCACTCAAGGAACTTGAAATGCTCGCCGATTTCACGGCACTCAAAGATGTACTTGTTGAGGCTGATTGACTTTGTGAGACGCTTGTCTTCAAGGATTCACTCAAAGAACTTGAAATGCTCGCCGATTTCACGGTACTCAAAGACGCACTTGTTGAAGCGGATTCACTTTGTGATTGGCTTGTCTTCAAGGACTCACTCAAGGAACTTGAGATACTCGCCGATTTCACGGTACTCAAAGACGCACTGGTTAAAGCGGACTCACTTTGTGAGACACTTGTCTTCAAGGACTCACTCAAGGAACTTGAAACACTTGCTGATTTCACGGCACTCAAAGATGCACTTGTTGAAGCGGATTCACTTTGTGAGATGCTAGTCTTCAAGGATTCACTCAAGGAGGTTGAAACGCTCTCAGATTTCACGGTACTCAAAGACGCACTTGTTGAAGCGGATTCACTTTGTGAGATGCTAGTCTTCAAGGATTCACTCAAAGAGCTTGAAACACTCGCTGATTTCACGGTACTCAAAGACGCACTTGTTGAAGCGGATTCACTTTGTGAGACGCTCGTCTTCAAAGACTCACTCAAGGAACTTGAGACACTCGCTGACTTCACAGTACTCAAAGACGCACTTGTTGAAGCAGATTGACTTCGAGATTGACTTGTCTTCAAAGATTCACTCAAAGAACTTGAGACACTCGCTGACTTCACAGCACTCAAAGATGCACTCGTTGAAGCGGATTGACTTCGAGATTGGCTTGTCTTCAACGATTCACTCAAAGAACTTGAAACACTTTTTGAGGCTACCGTGCTCAATGAAAGGCTAGTCGATGCAGATTGCTTAACAGACTCACTTCGACTTTGAGAAATCGATTCCTGCTTAGACTGACTGACACTTTGCGACACTGACTGGCTGTAATCACTATCCGACAATTTCACCGTCACAACATTCGTCGTACTATCTTTATAAGTAATCGTTACCGTACCATCACTATTAACCGTATAAGACTTAATACGGTTAGCGACCTCTGGATTCAAGGCAGATACAGCCTCAATAATCTTACTCTTATCTGCGTCTGTTAGGGCAGTCAGGCTGGTCACCTGAATAGTACTTGTCGGCGCCACACCCGGTTTACGATCTGACAAGCGCCCCTGAGTAATACGAATCTCACCCAAGCCATTTGGACGATTCATATTTGACGCATTGTCAATAGCAGCAACATTACGTTGCCATGTGTTTCGGAAGGAATGGTAAAGATCATCTTTCAAATGAATGGTCGCTGTGATGGTTGCAGGATTGTCACTCGTTGCTGTGATATCTCCCGTAATCGGTGCAATATTACCTGTTCCATACTGGCTACTACCAAAGAAATTTCCGTTCAAGGCATTGTCATTCAAGTCGGCTCTTGCAACGACTTTCATTTCTTTAAGCTTACCACTGTCATCTGTAGCCGTGAAAGTCAAAACAGCATCATCGCCAGCATAGATGGTATAGTTTTTCCCGCCACCTTCAAGAGGCGTAGACTCAGGTTCCACACCATCGACAGTCAACTTGGCCGTCACTTCAGGACGCGTTCCGTCCGTTACAGCCACGGAATTGCTGGCATCTGAGTATACCGCATAATCATCATACATGATGCAAGCTTTGGCTGTTACACCACCTGTTTGTAACTTAACTGTCGGCGTCACAATCGCTTGACCCGAAGCATCTGCCACTGCTGTTCCCACTTCGTCGTCATTATTGTATAGAACGACTGTAGAACCTGGCTCAGCTCCTGTCACCGTTACAGGTGTCTGCGTGTAAGCCTTGTCCAATAATCTCGTTTCAACCGTTGGTGCTGCAAGTCGCTTCACTGGAGCCGTCACATCATTTGTGGTGTTATCTTTATAAGTAATAGTCACCACACCAGATGATGAAACCGAATAAGATTTAAAATCCTTTGAAGTGGCAATATTTGGGTTAGCAGTCTTAAAGGCCTCCCAAACCTTATCTTTTTCGGCTTGAGCGAGATTACTTGTGTCATTAACATAAGTCCCCGTTGTCACCGCCGTAATCGGGTTTCGAATGCCATCATTTTGTGGCAAAACCTGAATACGAAGCGTACGTGTCACTGACTGCTTAGCCGTATTAGTCACTACAAAAGAAACATTATAAATTTTCCCAGGCGTTACGACCTCTGTCTGGCCAACAGTCCCCACAATATTAAAGGCGACTGCACTATTTTTCAATGCAGAGGTCTGAGGTACGTTGATCCCATTCACACGATCACTACCAGAAGCGTAGCCAATGCTTTTAATACTATTTCGTGTAGGAATGGTTTCAACAACATTATAAGCCTGATTGATGTAGTCAGAGTTATAAACAGAAATCAAGCCATTGTTAGCCAGACCTAAATTATACTGGGGTGCACGAAGGTTGCTATTAGCATCAATGCGAGAACCATTACGAGGATCACGCTGACCAGATGTCGCACGAAGCACCGCATTGGCAAGACTATTTCTAGCCTGACGAGCCTGACTAATCGTAGGAGCCACATCACTATCACGATCAGCCAGACTGACACGAATGGCATCCAAGGCTTTATCTCCCTTAAGAATAGCAGCATCCGTATTTGGCAAATCAATAGCATGAGCTTTATAGGTATAAATATCTAAGGCTAAATCTTTGAGACGCTTTTCTTGTTCTAAACGCTCAGCATCAGCCACAACCGAGGCAGCTAGCAGCCCAGTCGCCGTATCAGACAATTTGAGATTCGTTTGCACTTCAGATGTCAAGGAAGCGTTTAACAAGGTTGACTCTGAGCTGACAAGGGATAGCCCTACTTTAGAGTCGCTGCCACTATCACTCTTGCTAACTGACTGAACAGATGCACTTGCACTATGCTCTGAACTTTCTCTAAGCGTACTCTCAGACTGACTGTGAGAAGAGGAATCCGTCTGACTTACTGATTCCGACTTAGAAGTTAATGAAGCTGACAAGGAAGAAGAAAGCGAGGCACTCAATGACAAGGATGTCGATCTTGAAGCTAATTCAGAAGCAGACACCGACTGGGTGCGTGATAAAGACTCACTCAAAGAAGCCTCCGAAGTCTGACTTGACGCAGTTTCTGATGACTCTTGACTATTTACTTGACTCTCTTGAACACTGGACACAGACTCCATATTTCCAAGAACAACGGAATCAGATGCAGCTAAGAGATCAGTCTTAGCTCCTGCTTCACTTTCCAAAATCGGCTGATCAGTCATTTCATCCGCATGAGCTACTTGAGTCACAACAGAACCACCTAACAAGGTCCCCGTTGCAAGCACTCCCTTAAGCAGTGTCTGACCTGAAAAAGCAGGTGCATCCACCTCTACCTGATGGGCAGCAACAGACGGTGTATCCACGCCTCCTCTAAGCACCTTAAAAAGACCAAAATTCGACGTCGCCGCACGAAGCCAGTGCTTCCCTGACTTAACCAATTTAAAGCGTGTCACACGATCGGTTTCACGATATTGACCTTCATTCCTTCTAAAAAACATATATACTCCATTTATTTTTGATTAAAACACTCCTTTAAATTTTATCATAAAATTAAGCAAAAAATCTCATTTCGAGATTGCTTTCTAGCGATTAATCACTTCTTTCAGCCCCCTAAAAATACGATAATAATGGTAACCCTAAGACTTATTAAAACTATTTGTATTTTTTGAATATCCGACTAAAAAAATCCCCTACCAATTAGGAAATCACTCTAATCGATAGGGGATATTTGCTTATCTCGCTAAAAGATAATGATTAAACTTACTAAGACTTAGAAGTCTTCACTTTCTTCTTCATCTTTCTTACGTTTAGCAAGAAAGGCGAGACCTGTTGCAGTTGCCAAAGCACCAAATGCCATTGACAATGATGAGTTTTCCTCACCAGTCTTAGGAAGCGCTTGGCTACCACGTTTGTGCTTAGGATCTTTCACTTCAGAAGTTGATTCTGAGGCACTCAATGAGGCAGACACTGAAGCGCTTGTTGAGGCAGAGGTTGAAAGACTTGCTGAAGTACTCAATGATGTTAAAGCACTTGTGCTTTCAGAGGCACTCAAGAATGCTGATGTGCTCGCTGATTCTGATGCAGAGACTGAAGCGGATGCGCTCGCTGACGCTGACGCAGATGCTGAAGCAGATACGCTTGATGATTCTGACGCTGATACAGAAACTGATGCGCTCGCTGACGCTGACTCAGATGCAGAAACTGATGCGCTTGCTGATTCTGATGCAGATGCTGAAGCTGACTCAGATGCACTTGCTGAGTCTGATGCAGAGACTGAAACTGATGTGCTTGCTGACGCTGATTCTGACGCAGAGACTGATGCAGATGTGCTTACTGACTCTGAAGCGGATGCACTTGCTGAGTCTGATGCGCTCGCTGAGACTGACTCAGATACTGAAACGGATGTGCTTACTGATTCTGATGCAGATACAGAAACTGATGTGCTTACTGATTCTGATGCAGAGACTGAAGCGGATGTGCTTGCTGATTCTGATGCAGATACAGAAACTGATGTGCTTGTTGATTCTGACGCAGAGACTGATGCAGATTCAGAGGCGCTTACTGATTCTGAGACTGAGACTGATTCAGATGCACTTGTTGATTCTGAGACGCTCGCTGACGCTGATGCAGATTCAGATGTGCTTACTGAGACTGACGCAGATGCTAAAGCAGATTCAGAGGCGCTTACTGATTCTGAGGCAGAGACTGATGTGCTCGCTGACGCTGACTCTGATACAGAAACTGATGTGCTTGCTGACGCTGACTCAGATGCGCTTGCTGATTCTGATGCAGATGCTGAAGCTGATGCACTTGCTGAGTCTGATGCGCTCGCTGAGACTGACTCAGATACTGAAACGGATGTGCTTGCTGAGGCTGACGCAGATGTTGATGCTGACTCTGACGCGCTTGCTGATTCTGATGCTGATGCTGAAGCGGATGTGCTTGCTGATTCTGATGCTGATGCTGACTCAGATGCACTTTCTGAGGCTGATGCAGATGCTGAAGCTGAGGCACTTGCTGATTCTGATGCAGATACTGACTCAGATGCACTTGCTGATTCTGATGCTGAGACTGAAGCGGATGTGCTTGCTGATTCTGATGCTGATGCTGACTCAGATGCGCTTGCTGATTCTGACTCTGATACAGAAACTGATGCGCTTGCTGATTCTGATGCAGATACTGAAGCTGATGTGCTTGCTGATTCTGATGCAGATGCTGACTCAGATGCACTTGCTGATTCTGATGCAGAGACTGAAGCTGATGTGCTTGCTGATTCTGATGCAGATGCTGACTCAGATGCACTTGCTGATTCTGATGCAGATGCTGAAGCTGACTCAGATGCAGATGTGCTTGCTGAGGCTGACGCAGAGACTGATGCAGATACGCTTGATGATTCTGACTCTGATACAGAAACTGATGTGCTTGCTGACGCTGACTCTGATACAGAAACTGATGTGCTCGCTGATTCTGATGCAGAGACACTCGCTGAGGCTGACGCTGAAAGTGAGTTGGAAACAGACTGTGATTCTGAGATAGAGGCACTTGTTGATGCAGACTCAGAATTTGAAACTGATTGTGATTCTGAAACTGATGCACTTACAGATGTACTTTCAGAATTAGATACTGATTGTGAGCCTGAAACAGATGCACTCAATGACACTGACTCACTCAATGATGCTGAGTTAGATGTTGAAATCGATTCACTTGTTGAAATGAAGCTTGAAGCAGAGTTCGAAATAGACTCAACAGTTGAAATGATTGCAGAAATTGAAGCACTGAAGGCTTGAGACTGACTTTCAAATACAGAAGCACTCAAAGAGCTTGATGTACTTAATGATTCTGATTCAGAAGCCGAAACTGACGCACTTGTACTTCGAGATTCACTCAATGATGCTGACTCACTAGCTGAAATTGAAGCACTTACTGACGCTGACTCGGAATTTGAGACAGACTGTGATTCTGAAACTGATGCACTTTCTGACGCTGATTCTGAGTTTGAAACAGACTGTGATTCTGAAACTGATGCACTTTCTGAGGCTGATTCGGAGTTTGAAACAGACTGTGATTCTGAAACTGATGCACTCTCTGATGCTGATTCTGAGTTAGACACTGATTGTGATTCTGAAACTGATTCACTTTCTGAGGCTGACTCTGAGTTTGAAACAGACTGTGATTCTGAAACTGATGCACTTTCTGACGCTGATTCTGAGTTAGACACTGATTGTGATTCTGAAACTGATGCACTTTCTGAAGCTGATTCTGAGTTTGAAACAGACTGTGATGCTGATGTTGATTCACTTTCTGAAGTTGAAACTGAGTTTGACTCGGATTGTGATGTCGATGTTGACTCACTCTCTGAGGCTGACTCTGAGTTAGATACTGATTGTGATTCTGAAATTGATGCACTTTCTGAGGCTGATTCGGAGTTTGAAACAGACTGTGATTCAGAAACTGACGCACTCTCTGATGCTGATTCTGAGTTAGACACTGATTGTGATTCTGAAACTGATTCACTTACTGATGCTGACTCGGAATTAGACACTGATTGTGATTCTGAAACTGATGCACTTTCTGATGCTGATTCTGAGTTAGACACTGATTGTGATTCTGAAACTGATTCACTTACTGATGCTGACTCGGAATTAGA
>NZ_JACLQL010000016.1:0-40444 GCF_016648635.1 Streptococcus sp. 21.1
GTTCTCAAAGGTCTTTGCCTCTCTTAAGACAACTCCTATATTCTAGCAAATCTAGAATAACTTGTCAACACTTTTTTCGAAGTTTTTTCACTTCTCGTGTTCGCCGCCTCTTCCGAAGCAGCTTATTTATAATATCATCTCTGACTTATCTTGTCAATAACTTTTTTAAAGTTTTTTTCAAACTTTTTTCAGTTACTGAACAATTTCCTTGAGACTTTATTAGTCTATCAAGTTTGTGAACCAATGTCAATACTTATTTTCTATCCAAAAAGTGAAAGGAAAAAGAAGATCTCTAGTATCTCCTTTTTTCTATTTTTTATAGAGCTGCTCGCATGCGTGCTTGTGAATTTTCGACATTTCGTATTGAGCGCGGTAAGAACGCACGGATGTCATCTTCTTTATAACCCACTTGCAATCTCTTATCATCAATTAAGATTGGACTTTTCAAGATTCTTGGGTTTTCTTGAATCAAATCAATCACTTCACTAACACTGAGCTCGTCGATATCACAATTTAGAGCTTTAGCATAGCGATTTTTTGATGAAACAATGCTCTCAACACCATTCTCTGTTTTTGATAGGATGTTTAAGATTTCTTCTTTTGTAAGTGGTTCTTTACCAAGGTTTTGTTCTTTATAAGGAAGTTGATGGTTGTTCAACCATGTTTTTGCTTTTTTACAACTTGTACAACTTGAGATTGTATAAATCTTAATCATGTTAATTCTCTCTTTCTGTCACATGATACTATTATCTTATCATTGTCCTTAGTTTAAGAAATCGGTCTAGCGACCTATTTTGAATCTAAGGGGACTTTTTCAATTATCATAGATCCTTTTTTACTTAGATTAAATCAAAGAGAAAAAGAGCTCTTCGGCTCTTTTACGCTTATTCTTCAATTTCAATGGTTGAATCAAGGTCCAAAACAAGTTCATCAGATGTTTCTTCAACTTGTGCTTCTTCAACACCATCCTCTTCATCTGGTTCAATCAAACCATAGTGTACACGTACTTTATGATCAATTTCTTCAAAAATATCTGGATGATCTGCCAAATATTTTTTAGCATTTTCAGATCCTTGACCAATCTTCTCTCCATTATATGAGAACCATGCTCCGGCTTTTTGAATAATTCCTAAATCACTAGCGATTTTTACAAGCTCACCTGTTTGTGAAATCCCTTCACCATACATAATTTCGACAAAGGCTTCTTTAAATGGTGGGGCAACCTTGTTTTTGACAACCTTGATTTTAGTTTCCTTACCAACATTTTGATCTTTTTTATCACCAGTCCCTTTGATTTGCGTATTTCCACGTACATCAAGACGTACTGATGCATAAAATTTCAGAGCACGTCCACCAGGGGTCGTTTCTGGATTACCAAACATAATACCAACTTTTTCACGCAATTGGTTAATGAAGATAGCAATTGTTTTTGTTTTATTAATAGATGCAGATAGCTTACGCATGGCTTGACTCATCATACGCGCTTGAAGCCCAACATGACTGTCACCAATATCTCCATCAATTTCTGCACGTGGTACCAAGGCCGCAACTGAGTCAACAACAACCAAATCAACTGCACCAGAGTCAATCAGCTTACCTGCAATTTCGAGACCTTGCTCACCTGAATCAGGTTGTGACAAAAGAAGCTCATCGATATTAACACCTAGGGCTGCCGCATAAGCAGGGTCAAGGGCATGCTCTGCATCGATAAAGGCAGCGATTCCGCCTTCTTTTTGTGTCTGAGCAACAGCATGGAGGGCTACAGTCGTTTTACCTGATGATTCTGGTCCGTAAATTTCGATAATACGGCCTTTAGGATAACCACCTGCACCAAGAGCAATATCCAAAGCTAGCGAGCCCGAGCTCATAACCTGAACCTTCTGCTCTGCACGCTCACCAAGACGCATAACTGCACCCTTACCAAAATCTTTTTCAATATTCTTCAAAGCATCATCAAGTGCTTTACGACGCTCATCTCCAAATTTCTTTGTAATTTCTTCTGTTTTCTTTGTTTTCTTAGCCACTTCTTTTCCTCTTCTTTCTATAGTTAAAGACAAACTTAAATCAAGTTGTCTCTTGTAATAAAGCTTGGCGAACTAAGTTAAAGGCATAGAGGGTACTAATATATCTAACATCAGAACGACTTCTTCCACCTATAACAACCTTGATTGACCTTACTTGATTCCTATCAGCAATACCAATAAATACTGTACCTGCTGGGTGTCCTTCTAATGAATCTGGTCCAGCTACTCCGGTAAGTGCAATTCCGTAATCGCTATCTGTTTTAGCTCGGGCACCTTCAGCCATTTTTTCTGCAGTAAAATGACTGACAACACCATGTTTTTCTAGTTGCGACAAGGGAATATCCAACATTTTAGATTTTTCTTCAATGCTGTAAGTAACAAAACCGCCTTTAAATACTTGTGAGGCTCCTGAAAAATCAGCAATACTAGCCTGAAATAAACCTGCTGTTAGGCTTTCAGCTGCTGTGATAGTCTTGCCATGGTTCTTAAGCAAACGGAAAGTTTCAAAGGCTAAACTATTAGACTCTCCATATCCATAAATAAAATCAGATAAGGTTTTGCCATCTAGAGTTTTAGTAGAACAAATTTGTTTTTCTAAAACATCTAGTTTTTTATCTGCTTCTTCTCGTGAAGAAGCCTTTGTTGACAAGCGAAGTGTTACTTCCCCCACTTTAGCGTATGGAGCTATGGTTGGATCTGTTTGGTTAACAATAAAATCCTTCAGAATAGTCACCAATTGACTTTCTCCAACGCCAAAGAATCTTAGGACTCTCGAATAAAGACTTGCGTGATTCTCAGTAAGTGCTGGAACAAGTTCCTGATTCACCATAGGTTTAAGTTCACTTGGTGGCCCAGGTAGGACTACATAGGTCACCCCTTGAGTAGTAATGACACCTCCAACTGCAAGACCTGTAGGATTTTGCAAGGGGATAGCCCCCTCAACAATTTGCGCTTGACGTTCATTATTAGGCGTTCGTGTGTGTTTAGGGCGAGTAGCAAAGAAACTGTCCAGCTTTTTACTGGCCTCCTCATCAAAAACAAGTTTTTTTCCTAAGAACTTAGCTAGGGTTTGCTTGGTTAAATCGTCCTCCGTAGGGCCAAGTCCACCACAAAGTATGACTAAGTCACTACGTCTACTAGCTTGGTCTAGAACTGAGAGTAGGCGGTTTTCATTGTCTCCTACTGCTGTGTGAAAATACACATCGATTCCTAGTTCAGCTAGTTTCTCAGATAAAAATTGGGCATTGGTATTGGTGATTTGCCCGGTTAGGATTTCGGTTCCTACTGCAATCAATTCAGCTTTCATTGGTTCACCTATATTACTATTCGTAAAATAATCTCAAAATCATGTTCGTTTATAAACTAACATGTTTTTCTCGTCTTGTCAATCAAATCCACTCATTTATTTGAAGTCACAGTTATTTTCATGATCATTCACAAATCCTGCGGCTTGTAAAAATGAATATATAGTAGTCGGTCCTAAAAATTTGAACCCTCTCTTTTTTAGATTTTTGGCAATCTGTTGGGATAAATCAGTTGATGATGGGACGCCCTTATATGTGGGAACATAATTTATCAAGGGCTTTCCGTCAAAGAAATGCCAAAAATAATGAGACAGGGAGCCAAATTCATCTTGGAGTTTTAGTACTTGTTTGGCATTGTTTACGGTTGCTTCTAACTTAAGTTTGTGACGAATAATATCTGGATTTTGAAGCGCTTCTTCAAGTTCACTTAGGCTAAACTGGGCAACACGCTCAATATCATAGTTATGAAAAACACGATTAAAGGCCTGACGTTTATTTAAAACAGTTAACCAAGAAAGTCCTGACTGATAACTTTCTAAGCAAAGCAGCTCAAAAAGTTTTTGATCGTCACCAATAGGCTTTCCCCACTCCTTGTCATGATAATCACAATATAATTTATTGTTTGTTGGAACCCAACGACAACGATTGACCATTGCTTACCTCATTTCATCAACATCTTAAGAGCTGATTTAATGTATTGCTCTGCCGTTTCATTAGTACCTTCGAAGAAGGCTTTGATTTTCTTAAGTTCTGCAGCTTTATAACCAAGAGCAAGCAAGGCTTCCATAGCCTCATCCAACTGATGATTCCCTTCAGGTTGACTTGGTATCGTCTTGGTCGTTTCTGTTGGTAACTCTGCAAATTTCCCTGCCAAGTCCAAAACCATTTGCTGGGCTGTCTTTTTACCAATCTTTGGAAACTTCATCAGGTACTTGATGTCACTATTATCAATGGCAGCCACCAAGCCTTGATTATCATCTACAGCAACAATGGCTAGAGCAGTCGTCGGACCTATTCCAGAAACTGAAATAAGCTTAAGGAAGACCTCTTTTTCATCTTCAGTATGGAAACCAAAAAGAAGGTGGGCGTCATCCCTAATAACCTGATGAAGGTAGACTTGGATAGTCTGATTCATCTGGTCAGAAAAACTATAGGGGTTCGCTACAGTGACTATATAACCTAAGCCGTTTGCTTCTATAACAATATACTTGGCGGTAATTTTCACTAGAGTTCCCTTGATGTAATCATACATAGCGTGTGATTTCCTTTCTCGTTCGTATCTTCAACGGATTGCTTTGTTATTTTATACTTATAAGATAGTTGTCTTGAGTGTTTATTTTGTCACCTCAAGCACTGCTGTACTATTGTAACAAAAAATCCACTCGAAAGTGGATTATGTTTGCTCTATTTTAAGGATGACTACTCGTCTTTAAAGTATCTGTAATCATCTTCAAGCCTAATAGAATATATGTTACAACGCCTAAAGTAAAGGCAATGCTAGAAACATTTACTAGGGCATTCTCCAAACTTGGTCGACCTAACCAAGCCAAAATATAGAAAATCAAGCTAGTCGCTAACAATGTTAAGCCAACAAGTAAAAAGTGTTTATTAGTTTTTGTTAGGTGTCTCATCACTCTACCTCCTAACTTAAAAATCAGTCAACCATCCTACAATGATGTGCTAAAACATTAGAAGATTCCTTGTCTTCACCACTATTATAAATCTAACATTCCTATTCGTAAAGTAAGACGAAAAAAAGTTTTAATACTTTCCTAAGTCACGTAGACTGGTATGATTTTCTTGAATTCGACGGAACATTTTTTCCATATCAGACTTTGTAAAGTTGACAAGTACAGGACGTCCGTGAGGGCAATTGTAGGGGTTTTTACACTGGGCAAGCTGTACTAGAAGATCACGCGCAGAGTAATCATCGAGAGCATGATTGGCCTTGATTGAACGTTTACAACTCATCATGATGGCTAACTCTGCACGATAGGTCTTGACAGACACTTCATTCGTCAAAAGAAGCATGTCGCACATCTCATAGACTGCAGATTCAATCTCTTCTTCCTTCATCCAGATAGGATGTTCACGAAGAATAAAGGTGTTATTCCCATAAGGCTCTAAATAGATACCAACCTGGTTAAGAAGAGGCATTTTTTCTTGTAAACTAATGTAATCCGAACCTGAAAATTCAAAGAGATAGGGAACCAAAAGCTGTTGTAAACTACTGTCAACCTCACCAATCTTTTCGCGATAGTACTCATACTTGACACGTTCTTGGGCAGCATGCTGGTCAATGATGTAAAGTCCACCTTGTCCTTGAGCAAAGAGA
Organism: Streptococcus sp. 21.1; assembly: GCF_016648635.1. Lineage (NCBI taxonomy): Bacteria > Bacillati > Bacillota > Bacilli > Lactobacillales > Streptococcaceae > Streptococcus > Streptococcus sp. 21.1. Next base: position 5,664 of record NZ_JACLQL010000016.1, read on the forward strand.
TAGGTTCCATGCATTTGACCAAAAAACTCCAACTCAGGGAAGGTTGATGTTTCCTCATTGTCCAGATTTTCAAGCATGCGCTTCATTTTCGACTTGTTTTTATAATCAAGTTTTTCGTGTTCGCTATCACTATCATCTGCTAAACGTTTTGCCTGTTTAACAGTAGGTTGCGGTTTGTTTTCTACCGATGAAACTGAAGACTCTGACTCTAATACAAGAGATTTGATATCTTCTTGGACAGTCTCTGGTTTGACAAAGAAATCATTACGACTGCTATCATAGTAAAGATTGGTCTGTTTGAGTGGTAAACTCGTTTGAACCGGTTTAGATACACCTCTAGTACTTGACTTGGCTAGATTTTCAAGGGCATCTGGAATTAAATCCTGCTCTCTAAGACTTTGAGCAATGGCAGAGCTGATGAGGGCCATAAGCTCCTTTTCTTTAGAGATACGTACTTCCTGTTTTGTTGGGTGAACATTGACATCAGCCAAATAGGGATCAATTTGAATATCAATAACCGCAATAGGGAAGCGTCCTACCATGAGTTTAGAACCATAACCATCAAAAATAGAACGGTTAAGCAGGAAGTTTTTTATATAGCGTCCGTTAATGAGAATTGTGATGTAGTTACGATTTGCACGAGTTAATTCAGGAAGGCTGACATAGCCAGAAACTTCAAAATCAAGGTCAGAATTTGAAATTTCCACCATTTTTTTAGCCGTTGTCAAACCATAAATCCCGGCAATAGCTTGACGGAGGTCTCCAGTACCTGAGGTCTGTGTCAACTGACGACCGTCATTAAGCAAGGTGAAGGCAACTTCGGGATGAGCTAGACTCAGACGATTGACAACATCGACAATATGAGCCAACTCGGCCTGTAAACTCTTCATATACTTGAGACGAGCAGGGGTATTATAAAATAAGTTTTCAACGGTAATCTTTGTTCCAACTGGTGTTGAAATAGGATCCTGACTCTCAATTTCCCCACCCTTGGCAACCAGTTTAGTCCCATAGGCTTCTCCATCAGCCGCCGTCACAATGGTAAGATGACTGATAGAAGCTATCGATGGCAGGGCCTCACCTCGAAAACCAAGAGTTCGAATACGAAAGAGGTCTCCTTGATTTTTGATTTTACTTGTTGCATGACGGCGCAAACTCATGGCTACATCAGCTTGAGCCATTCCTTCGCCATTGTCTGTAATTTGAATTTTTGAGAGGCCTGATTCTTCAACTTCAATAGTAATCTGGGTGCTGCCTGCATCAATAGCATTTTCCACCAGCTCTTTAACTACACTAGCTGGTCGCTCTACGACCTCTCCAGCAGCAATCTGATTGGCTAGAACTTCAGGCAATTCGATGATTTTTGGCATAATTATTTTTTCTCCCTTCTAAAAGGTTGATAAATTCACTGGTGCTGACTGTTACTTATGCTTACTGTAAAGCCACAACTCACACACAACTGTTAGCCAAGATAAGGCTGTAGCTATAACAATCATATCCCCATGACGAAGGTTGAACCAAATGAGCCCAGAAAAAATCAAGAGGTAGATGATTTGGAAAATCCATTGGTAGGTTTTAGGCGATCTTGTAGAATCCATAAACTGCTTAACAAAGAAATAAAACAAGAGCAAGTTCAGTGTTAGTGCCTTTTCAAAAGGTGTAAAAGAGCTCAAAAGCAAGCTAAAAGCAAGAAAAATTCCTGTTAACCATTTCATTATAGATTTCATGTGATTACCTCGTCAGTGCGTTTTCATTAAGTATAGGGGTTTTCTAAAATATTTTCAACCACTTAGACACCATATAGGACCACATAGACAAGTGCTATTGCTGTGGGCTAGTAAATAGTGTTTAATAAAGGTGTGAAAGGGAGGAGGCCTCCTCAATTACAAACAAGAAAGGATCGTTATGAAAATAAAAGTTCAGATTGACTCGGTATTTCAAGAAGAGACGTTGCAGATTCAGGCACCTAGTCGGACGCCAAAGATTCAGCAAGTCGTCGAGTTTGTCGAAAGTTTGGATGACAACCACCGACTCAAAGGAAAAAAAGATGGAGAAACTTATCTTATCGAACCCAAAGCTATTTCCAGAATTTACATCGAAAATCGACAAGTTCTAGCTGAAACTATTCAAGGAGAGTACCCCTTAGGCTTACGTCTCTATCAAGTTTTAGAAAAACTGCCATCTTACTTTATCAAAATTTCACAATCAGAGATTGTCAACCTCAAAGAAATTGAACGCTTCAACATCACCCCTAACGGCCTCGTAGAAATTCACCTTAAAAACAAGGAAACTACCTACTCATCACGCCGTTACCTCAAAGCAATAAAGGAGAAATTACAATGAAAAAACAATTTTTTAAATCAGGCACAAGTGGCATCCTTATTGGATTAGCTGTATCTATGATTATGTCTCTTATCTGGGCGCCAAGCTACATGCCTCTTAATCCTCACTCAGCCATTGGGCAATGGATGACATCACATCAGGTTCACGGATCTATAGTATTGGCCTACTGCCTCATCACTTGGTTTGCTATCGGTATTCTTTTTGAAGTCGCTAGTTATATCTTCCGTAAGGCTGAGTGGAGTTTGCTTCGTGCAACCCTCACTCACTACGCCTTGACCTGTCTAGGTTTCATCCCACTAGCTACCCTCAGCGGATGGTTCCCTCTACGTTTGACTTTCTACTTGGAGCTAGTCATTGAATTCAGCCTTATCTATCTCCTCGTTTGGGTTTTCTCTTATTGGAAAATGAAAAAGGATATTGAACAACTCAACCAAGAATTGAAACACCTATAAAAGAAGCCTGTCAATTGACAAGCTTCTTTTATAGTTTCTGTTTTAAATCTGCTACAGCCATCATGACTTGCATAGGTGTCATGTTGTAAATATCTAAATCACGCAACTCTTGAAGAACTGGATTTTCAGTAAAATCATCAAAGAGAGAGATTTGCTCGTTGACATGCGTTTCAGTGGCAGGTTTCTCTTGAGGCGATACCTTTTCCTGAGGTTGGATGGTAACTGTATCGCCCTCTAGTTGTGTCAAGATGGTGTCAGCACGTTCCAGTAAATCTGCTGGTAAACCTGCAATCTTAGCCACATGAATACCATAAGATTTGTCAGCTGGGCCATCGACAATTTTGTGAAGGAAAGTCACCTCACCATCCTTTTCAAGTGTCGCCACATGAACGTTGACAAGGTGTGTCAAACTGTTTGACAAGGCTGTCAACTCATGATAATGGGTCGCAAACATGGTCTTAGCCCCCACCTTGTCATGAATAAACTCAATAATAGACTGAGCCAGAGCCATACCATCATAAGTGGCTGTCCCACGTCCCAACTCATCAAAAATAATCAAGGAATTAGGTGTCGCCCGCTTAATAGCCTGGTTAGCCTCCATCATCTCAACCATGAAGGTCGACTGGCCTGAAATCAGGTCATCTGCAGCACCAATACGTGTATAGATAGCATCAAAAACTGGCAAATCAATACTATCTGCTGGCACGTAAGACCCCATCTGAGCCATAACTACTGATAAGGCTAACTGACGCATATAGGTGGATTTACCACTCATATTTGGTCCTGTGATGAGCTGAATATTGGTCTGACTGTCAAAGGTAATCGTGTTTGGAATGTATTCCTGAACGCCCATAACCTTCTCAACCACTGCATGACGGCCTTGATCAATAACAATACGATGCTCATCATTGAACACAGGACGAACATAATGATTAGTCTCTGCTGTAACAGCCAGACTCTGAAGCACATCGACTGTCGCAATAGCCTTAGCCAAAGATTGCAAACGGTCAATATAGCGTTCAACCTGTTCACGGACACGCATGAAAATATCATACTCTAGCGTTGATGATTTTTCACGCGCCTCAAGCATCTCACCTTCAATTTTAGCCAACTCAGCAGTTCCAAAGCGCTCTGAATTTTTCAGAGTTGCCTTGCGGAAGAAATGGTCAGGAACCAAGCTAAGGTTAGAGTTGGTCACATGGAAGTAATAACCATCTTTACGGTTATAATCAATCTTTAGTGTTGTAATACCAGACGCTTCACGTTCCTTGGCTTCGATATCTGCGATCCATGACGTTCCCTCACTCATCACCTTGCGATACTTGTCCAAGGTCTCATCAAAACCAACACGGATAATGCCACCTTCTGTAATGGTTGCAGGAGCATCAGGATCAATAGCCGACCGAATCAAACTCTCTAATTCTGGCAGAGCATCTAACTCTTGTAAAAGACGTGACAAGGCCTCATCATTAAAAGACTCCAAAATCGCCTTAATGACCGGTACTTGAGCCAAAGTATGACCTAGCTGAATCAAATCTTTTGGATTAGCCTTGCCAAAGGAAACACGACTGGCCAGGCGCTCAATATCGTAAACACCTTTTAGACTCTCAGTCAAGTCACTACGCTCAAAGAAATTGTCCAAGAAAACTTGGATGATATTCTGACGCTCGGTGATAGTGGCTTGATTCACTAAAGGACGATCAATCCAAGTTCGCAAGAGACGCATTCCCATAGCTGTCTTGGTTTCATCCAAGAGCCAGAAAAGAGATCCGTGTTTCTTGCCCGTCCTAGCATTTTCCAGTAAATCCAAACTTGACTTGGTCGCATAGGACATCTGCAAGTAATCTTTAATCTCATAGTGCTGAGCCTTTTGTAAATGACTGAGCTCTCGCATCTGAGTTCGATGAACATACTGGAGAAGTTTACCCGCCACACTGCTTTCCAAATCTGTCAAACTAGTGTCAATCAAGTGGACATCATCGTAAACCTCTGTTTCCTTGGAGAGAAGCAGGTTGAGTTGCTTTACCAAAACTTGTTCATCAGCTTTAGGTAAATCATACCCAACGACTACTTCACGTGCCTTAAGATTCTGAATTTCACTGCAAACTGAACTAAAATCATCCAACTCTGTCGCAAAAAATTCACCCGTTGATACATCCATATAGGCCAGACCGAATCGACTTCCAACCTTGTCAATGGCTACTAAGAAATTGTTGGCATTATCAGGTTTAGAGCTGTCAACCACTGTCCCTGGCGTGATAACCTGAACCACCTCACGCTTGACCACGCCAACAGCCTGTTTAGGGTCCTCCATCTGCTCAGCAATGGCTACTTTGTAGCCCATCTCAACCAAGACATCAATATAGGCTTGAGCCGAATGATAAGGAACACCTGCCATAGGAATGGGATTATCTGCGTTCTTATTACGACTGGTTAGGCTAATTTCCAATATTTGGGCAGCCTTAACGGCATCATCGTAAAATAATTCGTAAAAATCCCCCATCCGAAACAGCAAAAAAGCATCTGGATAATTTTCCTTGATATCCAAATACTGCTGCATTCCTGGAGATATCTTTTCCTTAGCCATGTCTTAACTCCTCGTTAATCTTTTCTTCGATTGACTTGGTCACATATTGAATCAAGTCACTGGCATCTTGCATCTTTTGACGGTAATCCTGAACAATAGGCAAATTTTCCAACTCATTCTGAATCAAATCTGCCTGCTCACCTGCCTCCTCATAGGCACGTTGTTTCTCAATTTTTTGAAAAAGCACCGCTTCTTGTTGATAAGCCTTCATCTGTCCAGCCATAGAACTAATCTGAGGGATCTGTCCAATAGCTTTCTCAGCCTCTTGAAAAGCAAGAACCGCCTCATGGTGTTTGAGGAGGTCGATTAACTCTTCTTTGGCTTTTTGGAAATCCTGATGGGGAGTCTTCATCAGTGAAACTCACTTTCCAATCTTTCAGCAACCACTGCGTCCTTACAGATTACCAATAGGGTATCTGCGCCAGCAACGGTTCCTAAAATTTCAGGATTGCCGTCACTATCAATCAGGTTAGCCAAAACATCTGCTTCACCCAATTCTGTATGGAGAACCAGCATAAACTGGGCACGGGAAACTGATTTGACATAGTCCTTAACCGTAGGATCCAAACTTGAAAGCACATGCTCAGACAAACTATAGTAAAGTTTACCTTCCTCATCACGAAGCTTCAACAGGCCAATCTCACGCAAATCACGTGACAAGGTAGCCTGTGTAACCGTGATACCTTCCGCCTCTAGGCGTTGCTTAATTTCCTCTTGTGTCCCAATCTTATCTCTTGAAATCATCTGTTTGATAACAGCTTGACGATCTCTCTTCATTATCTTTCCTCTTTTTATGTATATTCCTTGCATATTATAACAGAATTTTTGTATTTTTTCATGAAATACTTCTTGAGAGATACTTTCTTGTCTCTACCCTATTAACTAAAATAATGGTAAAATAGGTATGAATGACAAGATTTGAAATGGAGTACCTATGAATACTAAAGAACTCATCGCAGCAGAAATTGCCAAAGTTGTTCCCGAATTGGAACAAGAAAACATTCAAAATCTGCTTGAAACCCCTAAAAATGCTGACATGGGAGACCTCGCCTTTCCTGCCTTCTCATTGGCTAAAGTCTTGCGCAAGGCCCCTCAAATGATTGCAGCAGACATCGCTGAAAAAATTGATGCTTCAAACTTTGAAAAAGTTGAAGCTGTTGGTCCTTACATCAACTTCTTCCTTGATAAATCAAAAATCTCGGCGGACGTTCTTGGACAAGTCATCGCTCAAGGCAGCCACTACGCTGACCAAAACATCGGTCACGGACGTAACATTGCCTTTGATATGTCTAGTCCTAACATCGCTAAACCTTTCTCTATCGGTCACTTGCGTTCAACAGTTATCGCTGACGCTCTTGCCAACATCGTAGCTAAACAAGGCTACAAACCAGTCCGCATCAATCACTTGGGTGACTGGGGTAAACAGTTTGGAATGCTAATTGTTGCCTATAAGAAATGGGGTAGCGAGGAAGCTGTCAAAGCCAACCCTATCAATGAACTCCTTCAACTTTATGTGCGTATCAATGCTGAAGCTGAAAAAGACCCATCTGTAGACGAAGAGGCTCGTGAATGGTTCCGTAAATTGGAGGCTGGTGACGAGGAAGCAACTGCCCTCTGGCAATGGTTCCGTGACGAAAGCTTAGTAGAATTCAACCGTCTCTATGATGAACTTGGTGTTTCATTTGATAGCTACAACGGTGAAGCCTTCTACAATGATAAGATGGACGAAGTCGTTGACATCTTGACAGAAAAAGGACTTCTCCAAGAATCTCAAGGTGCCCAAGTGGTTAACCTTGAAAAATACGGTATCGAACACCCAGCCCTCATCAAAAAATCAGATGGTGCAACACTCTACATCACACGTGACTTGGCTGCTGCCCTCTACCGTAAACGTACTTACGACTTTGCCAAAGCTATCTATGTGGTTGGTAATGAACAATCTGCCCACTTCAAACAGTTGAAAGCTGTTCTTAAAGAAATGGGCTACGACTGGTCTGACGATATGACTCACGTCGCCTTTGGTCTTGTAACTAAGAACGGTAAGAAATTGTCAACCCGTAAGGGTAACGTAATCTTGCTTGAGCCAACTATCGCTGAAGCTGTTAACCGTGCCCAAGCTCAAATCGAAGCTAAAAACCCAAACTTACCTAACAAGGAAGCTGTTGCTCACGCTGTTGGTGTCGGAGCTATCAAGTTCTACGACCTTAAAACAGACCGCATGAATGGTTATGACTTTGATCTTGACGCTATGGTATCCTTCGAAGGAGAAACTGGACCTTACGTTCAATATGCACACGCTCGTATCCAATCTATCTTGCGCAAGGCTGACTTCACGCCATCTGCAGATGCTACATACAGCCTAAACGACGTTGAGAGCTGGGAAATCATCAAACATATCCAAGACTTCCCACGTATCATCAACCGTGCATCAGACAACTTTGAACCATCTATCGTTGCTAAATTTGCTATCAGCTTGGCACAAGCCTTTAACAAATACTATGCGCACACACGTATCTTGGACGAAAGCCCAGAACGTGACAGCCGTTTGGCTCTTTGCTACGCAACAGCAACAGTCCTCAAAGAAGCTCTTCGTCTTCTCGGTGTTGAAGCTCCAGACGAAATGTAATCTATACTTAAAACGCCTAAGGGCGTTTTTTTAGTAACCAAAAAAAGAACCCAACACGTCAGGTTGAGCTCTTTTGGAGATTATGAAAAAGAAAAGTTCGTTGTTCTACAAAAAGTATAAGCCAACGAGACTTACTGAACAGCGTTCAGTAAAAGTTATTTAGGAGACTTAAAGTATAACCTCCCTACCTTAAAGAAACCTTAAATCGCAGAAAAAAATCCCCTCAGGGATTTTCACAGCAGCCCAGAGACCACTGAAAAGATACGATTGTACAGGCTTCCCAACCTCTTCTTCCTAATCCTCCAAGGTGACCGCTTGTCCAATAGAATCTTTATATAACTATATTACCTTGTTTTGGAAGGGTTTTCAAGTGTTTTCTTAAAATATCCTAATAAAACCTCAAAAAAGAAGAAAAAGCCTAGATTTCTAGACTTTCTTCGGGGAGATTTGTTATGAAAAAATTATGTTTACCTCTAGCTCACAAAAGCTAGCTGCTTTATTAGGATGGTTATAATATATCCTCATAAACTTAAAAGTAGCTTAAGAATAGAAATTCTAAATTAAATTGGTAAACAATACAATGTGAAATTATAATACCACTTTCACAGAGTGATTCTGTCACCTATCGTCCACGTCTAGCTAAATCTGTTCCAAATTTATATCCTGAACTAAATGATGCAACTGCTAGACTTCCTAAACCAATAGCAACCATAATTGGTGCAACACCTCCTTGAATTTCCTGTAATTCTTTTTTACTCAACTCATATTTTTTAGACATCTTTTTCTCCTAGCATTTTCAAAATTAATATAATCAAGATTAAGAGCAACGCTATATTTGGAACATCGATGGATAACATCCATGATGGAACTTTAATATAACCCAAATCGCTCATCATTCGTGCAATATTATAGAGCAGGCTTATTAAAAGAATAATTAACTCTGGTAGATATTTTACAAGCTCTTTAAACATTGTCTGCCTCCAATGATTCTTGAATGTTAAGGACGATTAGCATAATAACCTGCTGCAATCCCTGCAGCACCACTTGCTGCTATAACACCTGCAACGCCACCAATGACCTTCCAACCTACGACAACTCCACCAATTACAATCGGTGCAAGACCTCCGTTAACCATCATCAATTCTTCATCTTGAAGAGTAACACAGTTTACATTTTCTAAATTCAATACCATCCAATTCTCCTTTTCTATTTTTAGAATTATAATAACGAGTGTCATTATTCTTTCCACTCGCTAGCTCGTTGGTATTCTCTCGAGCTATGTTATTATTATAATTTGTCAATCAAACAAAAAATAGTGACATAAATGTCACCATCAAAAAAAGCAGGTCTGCCCTGCTTTTTTACTGTATTGCTTCAATTAGTCACCCAAACCGATGCGTTCGAAGATTTCATCCACACGTTTAGTGTAGTAAACAGGGTTGAAGATCTCGTCGATTTCTTCTTGAGTGAGACGTGAAGTTACCTCTGGATCTGCTTCAAGAAGTGGTTTGAAGTCTACTTGGTTATCCCATGATTGGGCAGTCTTTGGTTGAACAAGGTCGTAAGCTTGCTCACGCGTCATGCCTTTTTCAATCAAAGTAAGCATGGCACGTTGGCTGAAGATCAAACCAAATGTAGAGTTCATGTTGCGGATCATGTTTTCTGGGAAGACCGTCAAGTTCTTGACGATATTTCCAAAACGGTTAAGCATGTAGTCAATCAAGATGGTTGTATCTGGTGTGATGATACGCTCAGCTGATGAGTGAGAGATATCACGTTCATGCCAAAGAGCAACATTTTCATAGGCTGTTACCATGTGACCACGGATAACACGTGCAAGACCTGTCATGTTTTCAGAACCGATAGGGTTACGTTTGTGAGGCATTGCTGAAGAACCTTTTTGACCTTTGGCAAAGAACTCTTCCACTTCACGTTGTTCAGATTTTTGAAGACCACGGATTTCCGTTGCCATACGCTCGATCGAAGTTGCGATGCTAGCAAGAACCGCAAAGTACTCAGCGTGAAGGTCACGAGGAAGGACCTGTGTAGAGATTTCTTGAGCACGGATACCAAGCTTGTCGCAGACGTATTTTTCAACGAATGGTGGGATGTTGGCAAAGTTCCCAACCGCACCAGAAATCTTACCAGCTTCTACACCAGCAGCCGCATGCTCGAAACGCTCGATGTTACGCTTCATTTCGCTGTACCAAGTCGCCAATTTAAGACCAAAAGTTGTAGGCTCAGCATGCACACCGTGGGTACGACCCATCATGATGGTGAACTTGTGTTCTTTCGCTTTGTCAGCGATGATGTTAAGGAAGTTTTCAAGGTCCTTGCGGATGATATCGTTGGCTTGTTTGTAGAGATAACCGTAGGCAGTATCTACCACGTCAGTAGAAGTCAACCCATAGTGAACCCACTTACGTTCTTCACCAAGCGTTTCAGAAACCGCACGTGTGAAGGCAACCACATCGTGACGTGTTTGCTGCTCGATTTCAAGAATACGGTCGATGTCAAAGTCTGCTTTTTCACGAATCAAAGCCACATCTTCCTTAGGAATTTCTCCCAACTCAGCCCATGCTTCGTCAGCCAAGATTTCCACCTCAAGCCAAGCACGGTATTTATTTTCTTCAGTCCAAATGTTCGCCATTTCAGGGCGGCTATATCTATCAATCATGTTTTCTTTTCCTTTCTTTTGATGTTTCACTTAAGTAGGGCGGACGTCAGCAGCTTCCTTCGGAATCTCATGACTAAATCTTGAGCCTGAAGTCTCAAAATTTCCGTCGCTTACGCTTTCCCCACGGCGTGAAACATCGGTTTATCAACTAAAAATTACCTTATTCAAATTCTTCTTTCCCAATCCACACAGATGGATAATGATCCAGTGTATTCAATTCCGTATCTAGCGGGACATCATAGATAGCCAAATAGTTATCAGGATATTGTGCAACTAGCTCTCCATACTTCGCTTTCACTTTTTCGTGATCGCTACTAGCATACAAAATTTCGACGACTGCCCCCGTCTTATCTTTTTCAACAAATGCATTAACGATGAGTTGAATCATAAAACCTCCTAAATCGAAATTCCCTTCATGTTTGCTTCTAGAATGGGCATCTTCACACCTAACTCCTGACCGGTCTGATAAACACTTTGACAACAGTAGAAGATGTCCTGTTTATCATTGTGCAAGGTCATAATTTTTCGTGTCAGCTCATTTTTCGCAAACATGACTTTCATGGCTTTTCCTGCAATCCAAGCGGGAATTTTGTATGGCAAGAGTTCTGCCTTATAAAGCTTCAAATTTACGCCACGCGCATCTACCACTTTCAAAGCTTCCCGAATGGCCTTGATGGCTAATGATAATTCCGAAGAACTATTCATCAAGTTCAAAGCCAATTCTTCTGGGTTTTCCAATTTTCCTGAACGAGCAGCTGTCGAAGTAACACCCGCATTAATCGCCATGTGAATCCAAATCCACTCGACCATATCATGAGGAACTTCCCACTTCAAATCTGCAGAAGTCAATAAATCTGTCAGATCAGCATAGTTAGAAATGTCTGCTTTTTGCTCACCTTCTAGCATTAAATGGTCGAACAAGACACCATCCAAATGGTCCTCCTGCATATGACCGCCCGCTGTCGGAAAAGCCAGAATATAGTCGTAATCTCCTGCCCACTCTTGGACCTCTTTTCGAGTATTCCAGAAATTGCAGAAGAAAACGAGGGTGCCTTTGATATTATTTTTTCGCAAGGTTTCCACAGCTTCTTTGACAAAGCCATGACGCACACTGAGAAAAATAAAATCATATTCCGAATGAGCTTCTGCCACATGAACTTCATAGGTGTCGTGTTTGTTTTCACCCTTGGAATGATAGCGACCATCTAGCAAATCAACCAAGAGGGATTTTGGAGCATTGTTTCGCTTACTGTCTCTAAGTACGTGTTCTACTTGATGACCTGCTTTTTGAAAAGCGTAGGCGTAAGTGGTCCCGATAACTCCGAGTCCTAGGATTGCTATTCTCACCTAAAAATCAATTCCTTTCCCAAACTCAACCACACTGTCTGGCTCATCACTAAACAAAGTCACATGCCCCATTTTGCGGTTGTGCTTCGCTTCTAGTTTACCATACATGTGGAGGTGGGCGCTTGGATTTTCTGTGACATAACGCTCAGCTGCTTCGACGTGTTGGCCGAGGACGTTGAGCATGACAGCAGGCGCATGGAGGTGGATTGCTGGAAGTGGTGCTCCGAGAACGCCCAAGATATGCGTGTCAAACTGTGAAAAGTCGCAAGCTTCGATTGAGTAGTGTCCTGAATTGTGTGCGCGTGGTGCGATTTCGTTGACGATGATGTCATCAGCTGTCGCAAACATCTCCACACAGAGGGTACCAGAGAGGTTAAGTTGCTCAGCAATCTTCACAGCCATAGCTTTAGCTTTCTCAGCTAGACTGTCAGAAATGCGAGCAGGCACGATAGTTTTAGAGAGGATATTGTTGCGGTGGATATTTTCCTGAACGGGGAAAACCGTCACATCCTTGCCGTTACCAGACACGATGACTGAAATTTCAAGGTCGAAGTTGACGAACTCTTCCAAGACACACTCGGCTGAGTTAGCAAGGGCATTTGCCTCTTCCAAATCGTCGGCTGAAGTGATGACTTTTTGACCGTGGCCATCGTAACCACCTGTCGCTGTCTTGAGGACGTATTTTTTAGAAAGGTCAATATCTTCCAAATCAAGGCTAGATGTCACAACCTTGTAAGGAGCAACTGTCACTTTAGCCTTGTTTGAGAGGAAGTCCTTCTCAAAGATACGGTTTTGTGAAATACGAAGCAGGTCTGTCCCTTGTGGAAGCTGACCGTCTTTGATAACAGCGTCAAGGCCGTCAGCGTCGACATTTTCAAACTCATAAGTGAGAACATCACAGCGGTCTGCCAACTGGCGAAGGGCGTCTACGTCATCATAGGGTGCCACGATGACCTCAGACACACGAGAAGATGGACAATCTGCTGCAGGATCAAGGGTAATAACCTTATGGCCCATGTAGATAGCTGAGATAGCCATCATCTGACCGAGTTGGCCACCACCGATGATACCAATGGTTTTAGTTGAGCTCATTTGTAGACTCCTCTGCGATTTTTCCTTGTTCTTCAGCAAAGTTAACGAGTGCATCCGCAATGGCCTTGTCTTCTACTGAGAGAAGACGGAGGGCAAAGAGGGCAGCGTTGGTAGCTCCTGATTCACCGATAGCCATGGTTGCGACAGGAACCCCACCAGGCATCTGAACGATAGAATAGAGCGAATCCACACCGCTAAGAGCACGTGATTTGACTGGCACACCGATGACTGGAAGGGTTGTTTTGGCAGCAACCATCCCTGGCAAGTGAGCAGCGCCACCAGCACCTGCGATGATGACCTTGATGCCACGGCTACGTGCTTCTTCCGCATGTTTGAACATGAGGTCTGGTGTACGGTGTGCAGAAACAACTTTCTTTTCGTAAGCGACGCCGAAGTTGTCGAGGACTTCAGCGGTTTTTTTCATGGTTGCCCAGTCGGATTTTGAGCCCATGATGATGGAAATTACTGGTTTAGTCATAATTTTTCCTTTTCTTTTTTGATAATGGTCTTAAGTGGTGGGGACGGAAGCAAACCTTCGGTTTCATTCCTAAACTTTGAGCCTAAAGTCTCAAAGTTTCCCCCGACCAGAACAGATGCTGTTCTGGTCTTTTCACCACGGCGACCATTATCTTAGTTTGGCTCGCTTTCGCTCGCCTTTTACGACCTACGGTCGCTGATTATTTGTTAGCCTTGCTACCGATATCGTTTCGGTAGAAGAGGCCCTCTGTGTTTTGTTTGTTGAGTTCGTTGTAAATAATGTTTTGGCCGTCTTTGACGGTGTCTGCTGTGGTAACCAACATGTAAACACGTCCTCCGTTTGAGAGGAGATCTTGGTCGTTTTCAGCAAATTTAGCACCAGCATAGTAAGTGATGATGTCGCCTTCTGTCTTGGCTGGAAGCTTGACACCCTTCTCATAAGCCAGTGGGTAACCGTTTGATGCGACAACCACACCAAGTGTCACCCCTTTATCCGTCCAAGTAATAGTTGGCTCTTTACCATCCAAAATGTCAGTGATATTTTGCGCAAAATCAGAAGTCAAACGAGGCAAGATGATTTGCGTTTCAGGATCACCAAAGCGTGAGTTGAATTCGATGACTTTAGGGCCGTCAGCTGTCAAGATAAGACCAGCGTAAAGGACACCAGTGTAAGGACGACCTTCTTTAATCATACCTTCAAGGACTGGCTTGACAATAGTGTCAACCGCTGTGTCAACCACGCTCTGTGGCAAGTGAGGAACCGGCGCATAGGCACCCATCCCACCAGTGTTAGGGCCCTTGTCCCCATCATAAGCACGTTTGTGGTCCTGAGCCGTTGGCATAATGTAGAATTTATCTCCATTGACAAAGGCAAAGAGAGAAAACTCTTCCCCGTCAAGAAATTCCTCGATGACCACTCGCGCACCTGAATCACCGAATTTATTGTCCAAAAGCATCTCGTGAGCAGCTTCGACGGCTTGCTCAACCGTTTCAGCAACGACGACACCTTTCCCAAGGGCCAAACCGTCTGCCTTGACGACGATTGGAGCGCCTTTTTCCTTGATGTAGGCCTTTGCTTCCTCGAAATCTGAAAATGTGCCATAGGCTGCTGTCGGAACGTCGTATTTGACCATGATTTCCTTAGCGAAATCCTTAGACCACTCCAGCTCAGCCGCAGCCTTGGTCGGACCAAAGGCTTTGAGTCCTGCCGCATTGAAATCATCCACGATACCAGCCGCAAGGGCATCATCTGGACCGATAAAGGTCCAAGCAATATCGTTCGCCCTTGCGAAGTCAATCAGCTTAGAATGTTCGGAAATTCCGATATTGATCAAATCAAGACCGTCCAATGTCATCCCGTCATTACCAGGAGCTACGAAAACTTGCTCAACGTCTTTAGACTCCAATAATTTCTTGGCAATCGCATGTTCACGACCACCAGAACCAACAACCAAAAGTTTCATTTGAAAGATACCTCAATATCAAATAAGACTAGGGGCAAATGCCCGTTAACGACAATCATTCGGAAAAATTAGCAATTTTCACGAATTATACATAACCATTATAACATATTTGTTCGGAGATATGGGTGTGTATCCAAATTTGGACATAAAAAAGGCAGCCACTTGGACCGCCTCTTGGGAGATTATGAAAATGAAAAAAGTTATTTAGGATTGATGATAGTATAGTCTAAACAGCTTAAGGGAGGCTTAAACGCAAAAATATCTTCATTTTCCTGAAAAACTGCGAATAGGTAGGTGGAGGTTAAAATGAAGAAAAAATTACTAAATTGTCTCTTACCGCTAGCTTGTCTAGCGACTGTATCGGTTTCGTGTGGCAGCTCTGCTCAGGCGGCTGTCCTCGGAGATGACTATCCTTCCTCTTGGAAATACGGTGGCTTCGGTGTCGATCCATGGACCATGTACTGGCGTCAGTGCACATCCTTTGCGGCCTATCGCCTCAGTAACACCAACGGTTTCACTCTGCCTGTAGGTTATGGAAATGCCATCACTTGGGGCAGTATCGCACGTGCCAATGGTCACCGTGTTGACATGAATCCTGCTGTTGGAAGTATCGCTTGGTTTTCAGCTGGTGTCAATGGAGCTGGTCATATGGGGCATGTCGCTTGGGTTGCGGAAGTTCATGGTGATCAGGTGACCATTGAAGAGTACAACTACGATGCGGGACAAGGGCCTGAGAAATACCACAAACGTAGCTTCCATAAGAGTCAAGTGTCTGGCTATATCCATTTTAAAGACATCGATTCAGGAGCTCAAAATGGAAATCCTACTACCCCTTCTATCAAAGTTGGCGATACGGTCCGCTTCACAGGAACCTTCCGTGTCACGTCTGTGTCAGGAAATACCATCACCAGCCAAGACCTAGCAGGGGGCACACCAACCAAACACAATATCGTTGATCCTGGGCCCGTTCTTGAAGTTGATGGACAAGGCAATCCAACATCAGACCAGTACCTCAATCCTGGTGAGACCTTTACTATTCCAGGTAACTTCAAAGTTCTTGCAATTGACCCACCAAGCGATGGTGTCCTCGTCCAAATCGGAAATCGCAAGACTTGGGTAACCCAGTCTGTTCTTGAAAAGGTTTAAATCTATTGAACAATCGTGAGAACGGTTGTTTTTTTTCATGCACCGAAATAAAAAAGCCCAGCCAGTGCTGAGCTCTTAGGAGATTTATGAAAAAGAAAAGTTTTTTAGGATGGTATTAGTATAGCTTGGGTAGCTTAAAGGAAACTTAAGGCATCAAAAAAACATCCAATTTCTTGGATGCTTTGAAAATTCTTAATGACGGAAGTGACGAACACCTGTAAAGATCATTGTCAAACCATGTTTATCAGCCGCTTCGATTGACTCTTGGTCACGGACTGATCCACCCGGTTGGATGATTGCTTTAATACCTGCTTTAGCGATTTCTTCCACGTTATCTGCAAATGGGAAGAAGGCATCTGAAGCAAGAACAGCACCATCAAGACGGTCTTTAGCTTGCTCAATGGCGATACGGACTGAAGCCACACGGTTAGTTTGACCAGGGCCAACACCAAGTGTCATGTGGTCGTTAGTCACGATGATACCATTTGATTTGACGTACTTGATAGCTTTCCAAGCAAACTCAAGAGCTGTCGCTTCTGTTTCAGTTGGTTGGCGTTTGGTAACCACTTGCCAGTCAGCTGGGCTTTCTTTAACAACGTCTTGGTTTTGAACGAGGAGACCACCAACAACACCAGTGTATTCTGCTTCCACTTCGCTAGCATCTTGAGCGTCAAATGGCAACTCAAGGATACGCAAGTTTTTCTTCTTGGTAGTCAAGATTTCAAGCGCTTCATCTGTATAGCTTGGTGCAATGATGATTTCAAGGAAAACACCATGCATTTTCTTAGCTGTCGCAGCATCTACCTCACGGTTGAGAACGACGATACCACCGAAGATTGACACTGGGTCAGCTTCATAAGCGTAGTCCCAAGCTGTTTCAATGTCATCAGCTTGACCGATACCACATGGGTTCATGTGTTTGAGAGCTACAACTGTTGGACGGTCTTTGAAATCACGGATGATACGGATAGCGGCATCAGCGTCACGGATATTGTTGAATGACAATTCTTTACCGTTAAGCTGTTTAGCTGAGGCAATTGAGTAAGCCGTTGGCAAACCTTTTTGGTAGAAGTCTGCGTCTTGTTGAGGGTTTTCACCGTAACGCATAGGTTGCTTGAGGTCATAAGTCAAAGTGAGTTTTTCAGGTTTTGTTTCACCCACTTGAGCTGTGAAGTATTCTGCAATCAAAGCGTCGTATGAAGCTGTGTGACGGTATACTTTCGCTGCCAAACGTTGGCGAGTTTCGTAGCTTGTTTCGCCGTTTGCTGACAATTCATCAAGAACAACAGCATAGTCAGCAGGGTCTACAACAACTGTCACGCTAGCATGGTTTTTAGCTGCTGAACGAAGCATTGATGGACCACCGATATCGATGTTTTCAACTGCGTCAGCGTAAGTTACGTCTGGTTTGAGGATAGTTTCCTTGAATGGGTAAAGGTTTACCACAACAAGGTCGATAAGTTCGATATTATTGTCCTTAGCTGCTTGAAGGTGGCTATCGAGGTCACGACGAGCGAGGAGTCCACCGTGGATATTTGGGTGAAGGGTCTTAACACGTCCGTCCATCATTTCTGGGAAACCAGTTACATCATCGATCGCAATGGTGTCAACACCAGCATTGTCAAGGGCAACTTTGGTACCACCTGTTGAGATGATATCCCAACCAAGTTTTTTGAGTTCTTGGGCAAATTCAACAATGCCCGCTTTATCTGAGACTGAAATAAGTGCTCGTTTAGTCATTTTCTTTCTTTTCCTTTTTTAAAAAAGTTCTTTATCTGCTACAGTCGAAAATTTTCTTTCAGCTCTAGCACTTCCTTATTTTCGTGCAACTCCCAAACTATCCAAGACTTCTGGATAGAGCTTGTACTCTGTTTCGTGGATGCGAGTTTCGAAAGTATCAAGGGTATCACCTTCAAGGCGTGGCACACGGACTTGTTTGATGACCTTACCTGTGTCCACACCAGAATCCACCCAGTGAATGGTCACACCAGACTGGGCCACGCCAGCATTCCAAGCATCTTCAATACCATGAGCCCCTGGAAATTCAGGGAGATAAGCCGGGTGAATATTGATAATACGGCCTTCATAAGCTGCTAGTAAGGTTGGGCCAACGATTTTCATATAACCCGCCAAACAAACCAAATCAATCTGGTGATCATCCAAGAGTTTGACGATAGCTTCTTCATAAGACGCTTTATTGTCAAATTCCTTGAGTTCAAAGGCATGGCTAGCCACACCAAGATTTTTGGCACGTTCCAAGACATAGGCATTACGGTGATCTGAAAAAACAAATTCTACTGGAAATTGTTCCGCAATCACCTGAAAGTTTGAGCCGTTGCCAGAGGCAAAAACAGCAATCTTTTTAGCCATTATTTAATCACCACACTTGCGCCATCTTTCTTCACAATACGACCGATTTCATAAACAGGTTCGTCAAGAAGTTCTTTGACACGTTCAACATTTTCTGGTTTAACCGCAAGCATGAGACCAATACCCATGTTGAAGATTTCAAACATTTCTTCATGTTTGATTTCACCATACTTTTCAAGGGCTTTGAAAATTGGAAGAACTGGCACTTTGCTTTCGTCAATTTCAGCAGCCAAGTCATCTGAGAACATACGTGGCACATTTTCGATGAAACCACCACCTGTGATGTGGGCAATACCATTCACCAATTCTTCTTTGATGAGTGGCAATGCCGCTTTGACGTAGATACGAGTTGGTTCAAGAAGAACGTCTTTTAGTTTTTTGCCTTCAAGTTCTGGGAGAACTTCTTCACCTGTGTAATCAGCAAAGACACGACGCACGAGTGAGTAACCATTTGAGTGGATACCGCTTGAGGCAAGTCCAAGAAGCACATCACCTTCAGCCACTTTTGAACCGTCAATAATTTGAGATTTTTCTGCGATACCTACCGCGAAACCTGCCAAATCATAGTCGTCTTCTCCATACATACCAGGCATTTCAGCAGTTTCACCACCAATGAGGGCAGCACCAGCTTGCACACAACCTTCAGCCACACCAGCAACGACCTGTTCCAATTTAGCTGGTTCATTTTTACCAGTTGCTACGTAGTCAAGGAAGTAAAGGGGCTCAGCACCTGCAGCGATGATATCGTTAACACACATAGCTACACAGTCTTGACCGATAGTATCGTGTTTATCGTACTTGATAGCAAGCATGAGTTTAGTACCGACACCATCTGTACCTGAAATCAAAACGGGCTCTTTGACACCTGTTTTTGAAAGGTCAAACATACCACCGAAGCCACCGAGAGCTCCCATGACACCTGCACGCTCTGTACGGGCAACGTGTTTTTTGATACGTTCAACAACTTCATAACCTGCTTCAACGTCCACACCAGACTGCGCGTAAGCATTTTTAGACATAATTTTTTCCTCTTTTTTCTTCTGCACTGCTCTTAATAGAAAGAAGTGTGTTCTTTCAAACTTTCCAAATAGCGTTCTTCGTAGTCATACAATGGTGTTGGATATTCACCATCAAAGTAAGCCACACAAAGGCCACCGTTCGGTGCATCTGTGTCAATTCCAATAGAATCAATCAAGCCATCAATAGACAAGTAAGTCAAGCTATCCGCACCAATGATTTCACGTGTTTCCTCAACTGTATGATTGGCCGCAATCAATTCCTTACGTGTTTGAATATCGATACCGTAGAAACATGGATAGGCAAGGGCTGGACTACCGATTGCTACGTGAACCTCTGTTGCTCCTGCTTCTTTTAGCAAATTAACGATACGACGTGAGGTCGTCCCACGTACAATAGAATCGTCAATCATAACCACACGTTTGCCTTTAACAACACCTGATACGGCAGAGAGCTTCATACGAACCCCTTGCTCACGTAATTCTTGTGTTGGTTGGATAAAGGTACGTTGAGTGTATTGGTTTTTAATCAAGCCCATTTCATTTGGCAAGCCTGATTCTTCTGCAAATCCCATGGCTGCGCTAAGTGATGAATTAGGCACACCAACTACAATATCCGCTTCATGTTTGAATTCACGTGCCAATTGAGCACCCATACGTTTACGAGCTGTATGGACATTGACCCCTTGGATATTTGAATCAGGACGGGCAAAGTAAATATACTCCATTGAGCAAACAGCCAATTGGGTGTCCGTTGTATAGTTATCGTAAGTAATGCCATTATCATCGATGATAACAACCTCACCTGGATTCACATCGCGAATCCACTCTGCTCCAACCACTTCAAAGGCACAGGTTTCAGATGAAACCACAATAGCTCCATTGGCCATCTTACCAATAGAAAGGGGACGGAAACCATTTGGATCCAAGGCTGCAATGAGCTTGTCCTCAAGCATGAGGAGGTAAGCAAATCCACCTTTAACAGTGTTCAAGGCTTCTTTCACCTTACCCATGAAGGATGGGTTATGGCTACGACGAATCAAGTGAGCCAAAATTTCTGAGTCAGAAGTCGAGTTAAAGATTGCACCATTTTTTTCCAACTCACGTCTAAGTGACTCTGCATTAGTCAAGTTCCCGTTGTGGGCAAGTCCAAACTGATTATCATAAAACTTAAACAAGAAAGGTTGAATATTGTCTACAGAAGCTTCACCAGCAGTCGCATAACGAACATGACCGATAGCAGCCGTTCCAGTTAGCTTATCCAAGTTGGCTGGATCACGGAAAACTTCTGAGAGAAGCCCCATATCACGATGACGCTTCAATTGACCCGCATCATTTGAGAGAATTCCTGCTCCCTCTTGACCACGGTGTTGGAGACTGTGAAGTCCGAAATAAGTTAATTTGGCAGCATCTGGGTGACCCCAGATACCAAAAACACCACATTCTTCATTAAGAGATTTAACTTCGTATGTCATTTTTTATACCTTTTATTTTTGATATTTTCCTTATGCAAGGCGAACGAAAAACTGTTTCTAGCCTCTCATTTCACTAATTGGAACTCAAGTTTTCAAGCTCTTTATAACCACTGCATATCGAAAAATATCATTACTGAGTGCACTTGGCACTCTATTATTTTCCAGTAAAGTATTTAACCGCTGACGCAAAGAGATGTTGATCTTTATTTCCTGGAATATTTTGGAAGAGACCGTCTTCAAAACGTTCTGAGTGACCCATCTTCCCAATAATTTGACCATTCTTACTTGTGATACCTTCGATCGCATTGACAGAACCATTTGGATTGTATTTTGAATCCATGCTTGGTTTACCTTCGAAGTCAACATATTGGGTAAAGATTTGACCATTGTCACGAAGCTCTGCAAATTCTTCAGCTGTCACGACAAACTTCCCTTCACCGTGTGATACTGGGATGGCATGGATGTCACCGACTTTCACGCCTGCAAGCCATGGTGAGTTCGTGTTGGCAATACGTGTTTCAACCATCTTAGCCACGTGTTGGTTGGCATCATTGTAGAAGAGGGTTGGGCTCGTGCTACTTGCATCTTCAAAGTTACCATATGGAAGAAGACCTGATTTGACAAGAGCTTGGAATCCGTTACAGATACCGATAATCAAACCACCACGTTCGATGAAGTGATCAATGGCTGCACGTACTTTTTCATTGAGCAAGATGTTCACGATAAATTTAGCTGATCCATCTGGTTCATCCGCTGCTGAGAAGCCACCTGCAAAGAAGATAATATTCGCTTTTTCGATGTTGTCAACCATGGTGTCAACAGACTTGACAATCGCTTCTTCATTCAGTGTGACAAATGGTACCAAGTTGACTGTTGCACCTTCTTTTTCAAAGGCCTTAGCTGAATCGTACTCCGAGTTGGTCCCTGGGAACACTGGGATGTAAACCACTGGTGTCTCAACTGTTTCTTTAGCTTTGATAACAGCATTTGTTGCTACAGCAGGTACTTCTTCCAACTCAGTTGCTTGTGCAAATTCCGTTGGGTAAACCTCTTCCAATTTACCTTGGAAGGCACTGTCAAGTTTGTGTCCATCAAGCGTTACACCATTGACAGTAAGTGTAAAGTCAGCTGCTGTTTGTCCGATCTTGGCAACACCTGCAATTTCTTCAGGCGATGTGAAGACGAATCCACCCAATTGGGCTGTCAAGCTGGTGTCAAGGTCAGCTAATTCAACGTTTGCACCAATATGGTTACCGAATGTTGCAAGTGCAAGAGCTTCAAGGACACCACCATATTTGACAGCTGATGCAGATGTGACTTTATGATTAGCTTGGATGGCTTCAAATTGAGCAAAGTTCGACTTGATGAGATCGAAGTCAATTTCTTGTGCCAAAGCTCGACCAGGGATGTAATAGATATTTTCACCAGCAGTTTTAAATTCTGGAGAAAGGACCTTACGGCTATCTGCTGTTGTGACACCAAAAGCAACCAAGGTTGGTGGTACTGTCAATTCTTCAAAGGTACCAGACATAGAGTCTTTACCACCGATAGATGGCAAACCAAGTTGAATCTGAGCTTCAATTGATCCAAGAAGAGCTGATACTGGTTGACCAAAACGCTCTGCTTGTTTATCCATACGCTCGAAGTATTCTTGATAAGAGAAGCGAGCCTTAGACCAGTTTGCACCAGCAGCAACCAAGCGAGCGGTTGCTTCGATGACCGCATAAGCCGCACCATGATATGGAGACCATTCTGCTACATAAGGGTTGAACCCTTGCGCCATGACAGAAGCAGTTGTTGTCACACCATGTTGGACTGGCAATTTCTGTACAGAAGCTTCAGTTGGTGTGATTTGGTAGCGACCACCAAGTGGGTGATTGACTGTTGAACGACCAACTGAGCTATCAAAGATAGTTTGCAACCCTTTTTGACTGGCATGGTTAAGGTCAGCCAAGACTTCAAGAGTATCAGCTTCAAGGGTTTCAGCAGATGTTTGACGTTCTTCTGGAAGCTTGACATCCTTGTCAACTACCTTAGCATCTACAACTACACGCACACCATTTGTATCAAGGAAACGACGTTCCAAATCAACGATGGTTTCGCCATTCCAGTGCATAACAAGATTTGGTTTTTCAGTCACTGTCGCAACGACAACAGCATCAATATTTTCTTTATTACATTCAGCAACGAAGGCGTCTACATCTTCTGGACGAACCACTACAGCCATACGTTCTTGAGACTCAGAAATGGCAATTTCTGTACCGTTCAAACCTTGATATTTCAATGGCACTTTGTCTAGATCAATTTCAAGACCATCTGCCAATTCACCGATAGCCACACAGACACCACCAGCACCAAAGTCATTTGATTTCTTGATCAGACGTGTCACTTCCCCATTACGGAAAAGACGTTGAATCTTACGTTCTTCGATGGCATTCCCTTTTTGAACCTCAGCACCAGCTGTTTCAACAGATTCAACCGTTTGAACTTTAGATGAACCTGTCGCACCACCGACACCATCACGTCCAGTCTTACCACCGAGCAAGATAATCACATCACCTGCTTCAGGTTTTTCACGGACAACATTTTC
Source organism: Streptococcus sp. 21.1 (assembly GCF_016648635.1). NCBI lineage: Bacteria > Bacillati > Bacillota > Bacilli > Lactobacillales > Streptococcaceae > Streptococcus > Streptococcus sp. 21.1. The sequence goes on from NZ_JACLQL010000016.1 coordinate 29,325, forward strand.
CTTAGGAGCCGCACCGACCACAGCACCTAGCTCCATACGCTTAGCAACGAAACCTGGGTGGAAGTATTCACGAACATAGGTTGTTGCAAGACCAATTTGGTTACCGTATGAAGAATAACCGTGAGCTGCTGTTTTAGAAATCACTTGTTGTGGCAATTTACCAGCACGAGTCTCGGCAATTGGTGTTGTAATATCACCAGCACCTGAGATACGCATGGCTTGGTAAACGTATGAACGACCTGACAATGGGTCACGAATGGCACCACCGATACAAGTAGCCGCACCACCAAATGGTTCGATTTCAGTTGGGTGGTTGTGAGTTTCGTTCTTGAACATGAGAAGCCATGGTTCTTTCACGCCATTGACATCCACTTCAATTTCAACTGAGCAGGCATTGATTTCATCAGACACTTCCATGTCATCCAAACGACCATTAGCACGCTCATAACGGCCAAAAATAGTCGCCATATCCATCAAGGTTTGAGGTTTTTCTGTACGTCCCAACTCATCACGCATGGCAATATACTTGTCATAAGTCGCTTGCAATTGTTTTTCAAATTTAGAAGCTGAGAAGTCGATGTTTTTCAACTCAGTCTCGAAAGTTGTGTGACGACAGTGGTCAGACCAGTAAGTATCCAAAACCTTAAGCTCAGTTTCAGTTGGCACACGTCCAATAGACTTGAAGTAATCTTGAATGAAGAGAAGGTCATCCACTTCCATTGCCAATCCTTGCTCTGCCTTATACTTAGCAAAATCTTCTGCCGTATAAGTTTCAAAGAAAGCCAAGCTTGGAATGGTCTTGTCAGACTCAGAGAAATCCTGTTTCGCAATGCCAACAGTGATATCTTTGAAACGAGAATCCACTGGGTTCAAGAGGTAGTTTTTAACAGCTTCCAACTCATTCGCATCAATATCCTTGTTAACCAAGTAAAGTTGCGCTGTATTCACCGTTACATCATTTGAACTACCAAGCAAAAGCAAAGCTTCTTGTGAAGATGCCGCACGTTGGTCAAATTGACCAGGCAAACTTTCGATAGCAAAGAAAGCATACTTATCAAGATCAACCTTAACCGCAGCCTCGTCCAAAACAGTATCAGTCACTTGCTCAGAGAAGATGTGTTTTTCCGTACGCGCAAACAAATCCTCTGCTAAATTAAAGACATCGTAAACTTGAACAATACGAAGATCATTCAAAGTTTTCAACTGAAGATTATGCTTTAATTCTTTTACTAAAGAGTGAGATTTCACACGAAAATCAGCTTTTTTCTCAACGAAAATACGTTTATCCATTTTATTTCCTTTATCTATTTCTACTTAAAGATTGTAGTGAAGACCAAGTATTCTATTTGTAAAAGGCTACTTCAATCCTTGCAATTTTTCCAATACAACTTCATAAACATCTGTCAAGCTACCAAGATCACGACGGAAGACATCCTTGTCCATATGGTGCCCTTCTGCATCCCAAAGGCGGCAGTTATCTGGTGAAAATTCATCTGCCAAGATAATTTTGCCATCCTTATCAAAACCGAATTCCAATTTGAAGTCAATCAAACGAAGACCAATTTGTGCAAACCAATCTTTCAGCAATTCATTGATACGACGCGTTTCTTCCTTGATATAAGCAATTTGTTCATCATTGGCAATATCCAAGAACTTCACATGCTCATCATTGATGAATGGATCATCCAAATCATCGTTCTTATAGTAAAATTCAACGATAGGAGTTTTCAAGTCCAAACCTTCTTCCACGCCAAAACGTTTAGAAAAAGAACCCGCAGTCACGTTACGAAGAACAACCTCCAAAGGAATGATTTTCACTTTCTTGTTGAGTTGTTCTGTGTCAGAAATACGTTCGATAAAGTGAGTAGCTACACCCGCAGCATTCAATTTTTCAAAAATAAGAGACGAAATCTGATTATTTAGCACACCCTTTCCCTTAATAGTCTCCTTACGAGCACCATTAAGCATAGTTGCTTGGTCCTTATAGACCGACTTAATCACATTTTCGTCTTCTGTACTATAAATATCTTTAGCTTTACCAGTATAAATTAGTTGGTTTGACATGGTATTGTTCGCCTTTCAAGTTTATTCTTCCTAATTATACCATACCAGAATCCAAAAACCAACATATAGCAAACTTTATTACTTTAGTAAAAAAACAACGTTCGTCTTTTGATTCTTTTTTAGAGTTTCCTAATAAAAAATGTATAGAAAAAAGGAGTGTGACAGAACTAAATCCATATAACATTTAGTTTCTTGCCTCACTCCCACAAAATAACAATCGTATAGTACACAACTATTATCTATCTCTAGCTTTCTTATTCTTTATTCAATTCCTCAGACAAATAGTTCAACAAATCAGCTACCTTAACCATATGGTCAATAGTATCATCGGAAATCTCAAGAGCAAACTCATCCTCCAAATTAATAATGAATTCCATAAGCTCTATTGAATCTACACCCAAGTCATCTAATTTGGTGGCTTCGGTTAAAACAATGTCCTCTTTACCCATCTGCTCTTGAATAACGAGCTGCATTTTCTGAAGAATTTCTACTCTACTCATCAGTTAGCCTCCTCTTTCGGACTAAAGGCTTCAACTAGCTGCTCAACAACCTTAGTATCAAGCATCGTACGAACCTGCTTAATGGTGTAGTAAACTGCCTTAGCATCACTAGATCCATGACATTTTACTACGGGAGCTTTAAGACCAAAGAGAACCGCACCTCCGGCGCTAGAGTAATCCATAGTCTCTTTCATACCTTTTAGACTATCCTTCAATAGGAAGGCACCTAACTTAGCTTTAAGACCACCATTCATGATAGCTGACTTAAGAGTCTTCATGGCACCAAGTCCCGTTCCTTCAATTGCCTTAAGAACTGCATTTCCTGTGAAACCATCAGCGACTACTACATCAGCAGCTCCTGACATAATTTCACGCGCCTCAACATTACCAACAAAGTTAATACTTGGCTCCTTAGATAGGAGTTCAAAAGCCTCCTTACGAAGACTATCCCCCTTTGTTTCCTCAGTCCCATTATTAAGGAGACCTACACGAGGGTTGGCAATGCCACGCACATTTTTAGCATAGAAAGAGCCTAAAATAGCATATTGATGCAAATGACTAGCTGTATTTTCCGCATTTGCACCTAAATCAAGCATATCAAAGGGTTGACCAGTAAAACTTGGCATTGTTGACATAAGACCTGGACGCTCAACTCCCTTAATACGTCCGACCACGAAGAGACCTGCGGCAAGAAGGGCACCTGTATTTCCCGCAGAAATCACGGCACCTGCTTTTTTCTCCTTAACAGCTTGTGCACCTAAGACCATTGAAGCTTTTTTCTTCTTGCGAATAGCTTTAGCTGGCTCATCATCCGAATTTATCTTTTCATCAGTATGCACAATGCTCACACGTTCATTCGCTGTCAAATAAGTCTTGATTTTAGCTTCATCACCATAAAGCTGGATTTCAATATCTTTGAAATCTGCTATAGCTTGGTTGACTCCCTCTACAATTGCTTGTGGCGCATTATCGCCACCCATAGCATCTACTGCAATTACATGCATAGCATTCTCCCTCTCGTCCTCTGCCATAAAAAACAAACTCAGATTTCTTTCAATAAAATATTAGGTAACTAAAATAGACTAGTTCACTGTTTCTAGCAGAGTCTTTCAGCTTATTATCTTATTATTATAGCACGAACTGACCTGCATTTTAACCCCTGAGACTGAAAACCATTACTTTCCTGTTTCACGTGAAACAAAAAGAAGATAATGTCTAGTCAGCACTATCTTCTTTATTCATAATATGGCCCCAAGAATTTAGATTATCAATAAACTTCTTACTTTTAAGATGTATTCCAACATAATTATCATAGAGGTCATCGATAAAATATCGTAGCTTTCGTTTCATGTCATCCTTAACAGATATGCTTCTCAATTCTTCAAAGGAAAGCCCCTGAAAACAATCTAAAAGATAAGGCACATTAGGGTCCAAGTGACTACGCCTTTCATCCTCTGCATAGTGATTTGGACAAAGTAGCCCCGAGAACTTAAACGAGAAATCAAAAGGAAGTCCTACACGATGACAAAAGACACACTCGTGAAAATTCAAGCGTACGCCGAAACGGTCTAAAACCTGAATCTCAAAGATATTAGTCAATATTTCATAATCCAAGCCTTCTTCCATTAATTCAAGCGTCTTCTCCAAGAATACAAATAATTGCGCATCTGTCACACCATCAGCAATAGTAGCATCTGTCAATGCAGCCAAATAAGTCGCATAAGACAGCTTGAAAATATCGCTTGTAATTTCCTTGAAGGATTGTGCCTGGCTATAATCTTCTATGAAAGATAGACCTTCATCATTTACAGTCATCATGAATTCAGCGATGGTCAAAGGTTGAATGACAGCACTTAATTTACCTGCCCCACCACCTCTAACAAAAAACATCCGTTTACCAGCTTGCTCGGTAAAAATTTTAACTAGTTTATCATTCTCACGATAATTACGATTGAAGAGGACAAGCCCTCTACTCTCAAGCTTCTGCATGTTCTTCCATAAACTCTTTCAAACGAGTCATAGCTGTTTCAATAGTATCCATGCTAGCCGCATACGACAAGCGAACAAAGCCTTCGCCATACTTCCCAAAAGCGACCCCTGGGATAATCGCAATAGCTTTTTCACGAGCAAAGTCTTGGCAGAACTTAAAGGAGTCTTGAGTATACCCTTCTGGAATCTTAGCAAAGATGTAGAAAGCACCATCAGGTTTAATAATTCTGAAACCAAGTTCAGTCATTTTTTCAAGAATATAATCGCGACGCTTCAAGTACTCAACTTTCATTGGTTGGGCATCATCCTTACCAGCAGATAAGGCTTCAATAGCTGCAAATTGTGCCATTGTTGCTGCAGCTGTTACCAAATATTGGTGACTCTTAATCAACTGAGCCGTCAAGACTGCAGGTGCGAAAATCAAACCAATACGCCACCCTGTCATCGCATGAGATTTAGACAAACCATTAATCAAAATCGTTTGTTCCGGTAAATACTCAGCAATAGATACATGGTGATCCACATAAGTTAGTTCAGAGTAAACTTCATCACTAACAACAAAAATATCGTATTTTTTCAGAACTTCAGCCAGATCTTTAATCTGTTGACGTGAGTAGGTCACACCGGTTGGGTTGGTTGGGTAGTTAAGCAAAACGGCTTTAAGCTTATCTCCCTGCTCCAAAATTGCCTTTTCTAACATCTCCGGAGTCAAAACAAAATCATTAGCTGTTGTATCAATTTCGACAATTTCAGCACCAACTAGATTTGCAATCGGCTCATATCCAGGATAGGCTGGTGCAGGTAAAAGAATCGTATCTCCTGGCTCCAAAATAGCAGTCAATGTTGCAGAAAGGGCTTCTGTAGCTCCAATAGTCACCAAAATTTCATTATCTGGGTTATAAGTAAGATTGTATTTTTCCTTAACAAACTCCGCAGCTGCCTGACGTAAGGCAGGAAGCCCTGCCATACCTGTATAGTGCGACTGGTTAGCATCGATAGCAGCTTTAGCAGCCTCTTTTACATGATCTGGAGTTGTAAAATCAGGTTCACCAAGTGTCAACTTTTTGATCCCTGGTACATCTGAAATTGATTGGTCAAACTGACGAATCATTGAAACTTCAATCTTATCTAAATTTTTATTAAAACGTTGTGTTAAATCCATCACGGTCACCTCTTTGCAATTATGCCTTACATTATATCAAAAACTCAAACGCATTTAAACACCAAAAAAGCTAGCCTAGGCTAGCTTTAGTCTATTTATGGCCCATTTCAAACAAAGGTGACAATGGACGTTTTTCATGAATACGAATAATTGCCTCTGAAATCAAATCAGCAATTGAAATTTGTTCAATTTTATCAATCAAACGTTCTTCTGGAAGATAAATCGTGTCCAATACGACAAGCTTCTCAATAGCAGATTTTTGAATATTATCAAGTGCTGGACCTGACAATACAGGATGAGTACATGAAGCATAAACATGAGTTGCACCAGCTTCAGCAAGCGCATCCGCCGCATGACAGATTGTACCCGCAGTATCAATCATATCATCAATCAAGATACATGTTTTACCTTCAACGTTACCAATAATATTCATAACCTCAGAAGTGTTCATTTTATCAACACTACGACGCTTATCAATGATTGCAATTGGTGTTTTCAAACATTGAGCAAGTTTTCGTGCACGAGTCACACCACCATGGTCTGGAGAAACAACAACAACATCATCCCCAGTAAGACCAGCACGATCAAAGTAATCTGCGATAAGTGGTGCACCCATCAAATGGTCTACAGGAATATCAAAGAATCCTTGAATTTGAGAAGCATGGAGGTCAACTGTCAAAAGTCGATCAACACCTGCAACCTCAAGCATATTAGCAACCAACTTAGATGTGATTGGTTCACGTGAACGTGCCTTACGGTCTTGACGTGCATAACCATAATAAGGCATAACAACACTGATTGTTTCTGCACTGGCACGTTTTAGTGCATCAACCATAATCAAGATTTCCATCAAGTTATCATTTACAGGGGAGCTTGTAGATTGAAGAATAAAAACGTGATGACCACGGATAGATTCTTCAATATTAACTTGAATCTCACCATCTGAAAATTCACGAACACTTGATTTTCCGAGTTCAATACCCATTTTATCAGCAACTTTTGCTGCTAATTCCTGGTTAGACGATAAAGCAAACAACTTCAAATTCGTATAAGACATGATTTCCTCCAAAATATCTACTAAACCATTCTACCTTTTTTTAGATTGATTTTCAATGCAAAATAAATGGTGTCACAGTAACTTAACAAGACTAAAAAGATTTAACCTTAACCTCGACATTTTCCCGTCTAAAAGCAGTTCCAGAAAGTAAAGACATTTTGCCATAAAATAAAAACGATTCGAGAAAATTCGAATCGCCTTTTTGTATTCATTATGGGTAAATATAGTATACAGAACCACCATGAGCTGATGATGTTGGATCAAATGTACCACGGTAGTTACCGATTGACATGTTACCAGCATAGTTTGATTCCATAACTTGAATTGAATTTGTACCTGATGCTGATGTTACGTAAGCTACGTGACCATAACCACCACCATCATTTGGCCAAACCGCAATTGCACCGGCTACAGGAGTCGTACCAACTGAGTGACCAGCTGCTTGTGCGCTAGCAATCCAGTTTTTAGCATTACCCCAGTAATTACCAACCCATGAAGCTAATGATTTAGCACCCCAAGTACATTGACCAACTGGATATGTATTAGGAGTTGATGCTGCTGATACTTTAGGTGTTTCAGCAGCAGGAGCTGGTGCTTCTGAAGCTACAGGTGCTTGACTTGCTGGTGCTTCAGATGTTGCTGCAGGTGCTTCGCTAGCAGGAGCTTCTGAAGCTGCTGGAGCAGCTGATTCTGGTTGTGCTTCAGATGTTACTGGGGCAGCAGGCTCTTGTTGTGCCTCTGACGCAGCTGATTCTGGCTGTGCTTCAGATGTTGCTGGAGCAGCAGGCTCTTGTGTTGCTTCTGAAGTTGCAACAGTTGGCTCTTGAGTAGTTTCTGAAGTTTCTGATGAAACCGGTTCTTGTGCTACTTCTGAGGCTGTCGCTGTTTCTGAAACAGTAGCTTCAGAAGGTTGAGCTACAGCTTCTGAAGTTGCTGCCGCCTCTGATTGAGCTACAAATGCTGCCGCTTCTGAAGATGCTACTGCTTGTGCTGCTGCCTCTGATTCTGCAATTGCTTGAGACTGAGCAACTGATGCTGCAGTTGAAGCTGCCACAGCTTCTGCAGTTGATTTAGCAGAAACAAGTGATGTTTTTTCATCTTGTGCTGTAGCCAATTCTGCAGCCAAAGTAACTTGTGCTGCTTCTAGTTCAGCTTGTTGAGTTGTCAAACCAGCTTCTGTTGTTTCAAGCTCAGCTTTATTAGTTGCAATTTCATTAATAGCAGCTTGGTTTTGTTCTTGCTTTGCAGCAAGCTCTTTTTGATCAGACTCTTGTTTTGTCAACATGTCATTATTAGCCGTAACAACTTTTGAAATAGCTGTGATACGAGTAATAGCTTCAGAGATTGACTTAGAGTTCAAGATAGAGTTGATGTAGCTAGTCGCAGTATTATTTTGTTGAGCACTACGAGCTTGTTTCGCCAAAGAATCTTGACGAGCTACAATTTTACTTGATAATTCTTGAATTTCAGATTCCAAATCTGCTGACACTTTTTCAAGTTCAGCATTTTTAGTTTCCAATTCTGATTTTTGTGTTCTAAGTGTAGATACTTGAGATTGGATTGTAGCAACTTGCGCTTGTGCAGTCTCTTGTTGAGAAGCAAGGTTACTAATTGCATTATCTGCAGCAGCGATTTGCGAATCATAATCCTCTGCATGTACTGATGCAGCTGCTGATAAGGTTACACCACTTACCAACACTGCTGAAAGAATACGTTTTTTCATAATATAAAATACTACTCCTTTTCGATAAGACCTTCTTATTGTAACAAAAAATGACGCAAACTTTGTTACGCCAATATTACAGTTCTATTTAAATCTATCAACTGACAGATATAAAAATAATTTTTCAAGAATAGGTTTAATAAAGATAAAGATCAAAAGATTAAATACTATACTAGGACTTAGTTGATAAATAATAAAATCAGTCACAGACTCATTGGTGAAACCATAAAATACGGCAAAGCCAAAATTTATGGTATCAAAAAGAAATAAGAATAAAAACATTAACAAAAAATCAACATAGGTATTCCTCTTAACAATTCGAGCTAGCTGAGTTAACAGATAGCATAATAGTGGCAGAGTTAGAATTACTATACCAACTGTTTTGAAATAATAGGTATCATAAAGAAATCCAAAACAAATAAGGTAAAGAAATGCATACTTATTTGGAAAATCAAGAGTTAAGATGAAAATATAAATAATAAAAAGATGAGATGATAGAAAAAATTCAGGGGATAAATAATGATTAAGTATCATAGAAATATGACCATCCCATAGAAAAGGGACAATACTCAGTAAGAAAGGAATAATAGAATACTTGGATAATTTCATATTATTTACCATCTCCAACTAAAGTAACATAAGAAATTTTATCAAAATCAGCATAAGGTTTTACCAAAATCGTACGATTTCCTTCATAATCAATAACAGAGTCTACAGTACCAATTGGAACATCCTTTACTGATACATCATCAAGACCACTTGTGACTACTTCAGTGCCGACCTTAACGTTAGAAGATGAATTAAGTTGTGTCATCTCTAATAGCTTCTTTTTATTATCATAACGTGATATAATCCCGAAAATCTGATTATCGTCCTCTGATTTAACACTAGATGCAAGGTAACTATCACTAGAACTACTAGAAAGTAAAGAAATAGTTGTTGTATCATCATAAACTTTAGTTACAAAGCCAATAACTCCACCATTAGAAGTTGCTAGCATAGATTTACTAACATTCTTAGACTTACCCACATTAATAGTTAACTCTTTTAACCAAGTCACAGAAGGTCTCATAGAAACTTCAGCAGTGAGAACATTATCACGACTTAGCTTGTCCGAAAGATTAAGCGATGCTCTTAAAGAATCATTCTCTTCTTGCAAGTTAGAAATAATAGCCGATTGATTCTCTAAATTTGATAAAGATTTTTTTAAATCACGATTCTCAGAATAAGTTGATAAAAGATCAGAAAGAACATTGTGAGATTTTGATAGTGCAGTAAATGGAACAGAAACCACAGAGTCTACTTTTGTAACTAAACCAGATACATTAAAAGAGATATCCTTCGTTAATTTTTTATTAGTAAAGACAAAAGAAAAAAGCATTACAAAAAATAGAATAATAATAAACCCATAAAGAAGAAATCGATAAAAACTATTTTTCATTTTGTCACCTCAAAAAAAAGAAAACGAATTATCTAAAAGATAATTCGTCATAATACTACGGAGAATGGGGGATTCGAACCCCCGCGCCAGTTACCCGACCTAACGATTTAGCAAACCGTCCTCTTCAGCCTCTTGAGTAATTCTCCAATATGGGCACGAGTGGAATCGAACCACCGACCTCACGCTTATCAGGCGTGCGCTCTAACCATCTGAGCTACGCGCCCAAGCTAATGCTTGGTTATTTGTTTCCAAATAAAGCGGGTGACGAGAATCGAACTCGCGACAACAGCTTGGAAGGCTGTAGTTTTACCACTAAACTACACCCGCTTAACAAAATGGCGCGAGACGGAATCGAACCGCCGACACATGGAGCTTCAATCCATTGCTCTACCAACTGAGCTACCGAGCCAAATTGCGGGAGCAGGATTTGAACCTACGACCTTCGGGTTATGAGCCCGACGAGCTACCTAGCTGCTCCATCCCGCGTTAGTTATAAGGAGGATGTGGGATTCGAACCCACGCACGCTTTTACACGCCTGACGGTTTTCAAGACCGTTCCCTTCAGCCGGACTTGGGTAATCCTCCAAATATTATAATTAATATATGGACCTTGTAGGACTCGAACCTACGACCGCTCGGTTATGAGCCGAGTGCTCTAACCAGTTGAGCTAAAGGTCCAAGAAATCCATATATATAGCGGCGAAGGGGATCGAACCCCCGACCTCCCGGGTATGAACCGGACGCTCTAGCCAGCTGAGCTACACCGCCATAAATCGGGAAGACAGGATTCGAACCTGCGACCCCTTGGTCCCAAACCAAGTGCTCTACCAAGCTGAGCTACTTCCCGATAAAATGCACCCTAGAGGAGTCGAACCTCTAACCGCCTGATTCGTAGTCAGGTACTCTATCCAGTTGAGCTAAGGGTGCTCATTATTATATTATGCCGAGGACCGGGATCGAACCGGTACGAAAGTTTCCTTTCGCAGGATTTTAAGTCCTGTGCGTCTGCCAGTTCCGCCACCCCGGCTCCTCAAGCGAACGACGGGATTCGAACCCGCGACCCCCACCTTGGCAAGGTGATGTTCTACCACTGAACTACGTTCGCATTTTATGCCGGCTACATGACTTGAACACGCGACCCTCTGATTACAAATCAGATGCTCTACCAACTGAGCTAAGCCGGC
>NZ_JACLQL010000017.1:0-32160 GCF_016648635.1 Streptococcus sp. 21.1
GTATATTATTAGATTTTTTTATTAATTATTTTCCCGAATAATTTATTAAACCATCAAAAAAAGCCCCAAAGGGCTAAAATCTTTACAATATTTGGGTATGTTCTGATAGTTGCTTCATTGATTTGAAACAATACCAAATGACAATCCAAGTGCAGATATCAGACATCATCGACTTAAGATTTTTTTGACCAAGGCCTTCAAATCTGGAACTACTTCTTCCATAAACCATGGATTTTTTGCTTGCCAAATATTATTTCGAGGAGAAGGATGAACGAGAGGGAAAAACTCTGGAAGATAATCTTTGTAATGCTTAACTGTATCTGTTAATTTTGCTGACGATTTTTGATGTAAATAGTAATGCTGCGCATAATTACCTACTAAAATCGTCAATTGGATATCAGGAGCTAAAGCAAGAACTTTCTCATGCCACTTATCTGCAAATCCCTTGCGAGGAGGTAAATCACCTGATTTACCATGACCTGGGAAATAAAAATCCATTGGTACAATAGCAAACATACCAGATTCATAGAATTCTTCACGTGAAACTCCCATCCAATCTCTGAGATTATCTCCACTGGGATCATTCCAATAAAGCCCTGACTCTTGTGCACGAATACCGGGAGCTTGTCCGACGATATTAATCCGTGCCGTTTTTGGAATGGAAAACAAGGGTTTTATACCTTGTTCCGTATAAGCTATATTTTGTTCATCGGACATGATTGCTTGTGTTAATTCATCGAGTGTTTCCATATTTTCCTCCTCAAAAAAGAGACAAAACCGTCTCTCTTTTTTATTTGATTAACTCATAGATAGCTTCTGCATAAATGGCAGCTGCACGGTACAAGTCTTCAACCTCAGTAAACTCATTGGCTTGGTGCATAGTGTTGACATAACCAGGGAACATAGCTCCATAGGCAACACCACGTTTTAGGAGACGTCCAAATGTCCCACCACCAATAATTTGTTCATGACCTTTAAGCCCTGTTTGTTTCTCATAGACTGAAAGAAGGGTCTCTACCATAGGATCATTAACTGGTACATAGTGCGGCACATGACCATGTTCTGAGAGACTGACCGCCTTAGGCCCTTCAAGTTTTTCAAGACCAACCTTAATAGCATTCGTATCAACCCCTTGAGGGTAGCGGAAATTCAAAGCAATTGTATTATCTTCAGATTCCTTGTTGAAGGTAAAGACACCTGCATTCATAGTCAACTCACCCATCTTAGGATCTGTATAGGCAAGACCTGTCTTTTCAGCAAAGAAATCTTTATGAAGTGTTTCAGCAATAAAACCCAAATACTTTTTAGCATTACCTTGGAAATCAAATTGGCTAAGGAAGAGTGCCAAGTAGGTTGCTCCATTAATACCATTTTGAGGCATCATACCATGAGCTGATTTTCCATGAATAGTCACATGAAAAATACCTGCTTCTTCAATCACTTGACCAGTCACCTCTTGGTCAGCAACAAAGTCTCCTAATTTGGCCTCGAGTTCTTTCAAAGTGATAGGTCCAGTGAAATCTGCACTTGCAGATTCAGGAACCATATTTTCACGCAAACCACCATTAAAAGACACAAGACTAAATTCTCCATCATTTTGACCTTCAAAATGGAGATAGGCTGTAATATTACCCTTTTCACCATTGATAATTGGAAATTCTGCATCAGGTGAAAAACCAAAATCAGGATCTTTCACCCCATTATGAGCGAAGTAATAATCCATATCGCCCCAACCAGATTCTTCATCAGTACCAACAATGAAACGCACACGCTTAGATACTGGAAGCTCGAGTTCTTTAATAATTTTCAAGGCATAGTAACAAGCCATTGTTGGGCCTTTATCATCTGATGACCCACGAGCATAAAGTTTGCCATCTTTGATTACAGGTTCATAAGGATCTGTATCCCAACCACTCCCAGCTGGAACCACATCCAAGTGTGCAAAGATACCCAATACTTCATCACCTTGACCAAATTCAAAGTCACCAGCATAATTATCAATATTACGAGTTTTATAACCATCACGTTCAGCTAAAGCAAGAAAATGTTCCAAAGCTTTTACTGGTCCAGGACCAAATGGGTGCTTATCATCAACCTTACTGTCATCACGTTCTGAGTTAATACGCAAAAGACCAAAAAGGTCCTCCATCAAGGCATCTTTGCGCTTATCAACTTCGGCACGAAAATCAATTGTCATAATTTACTCCTTACTGTCTCTAGTTAGCACTATTTTACCATTTTTAGTAAGAGTTTTCATCCCTTATAAACAAAGCCAATAAAAAATGCAATCCCTTACCGAATATCAAAAGACTTCATACCATCTTCAATAGAATGTGAAAAATTCCTAAAACAGGAACACTCGAATCTAAAGTAATAGCATTTATATCAGCTAAGAGGTAAAGCTCTTGACTATCTAGCTCTTTATACTTTAGGCCCTCCTATTAGGAATCAGCACATTGTAGCATTTCGATAATATCATTTCAAGAATTTCCATAAACTTTAGAATATTCTCCTCATTAATGCTATAATAGGACTATCAAAACTAAGGAGATGCATTATGCCATTTGTAAAGATTGATCTCTTTGAAGGTCGTACTGAAGAACAAAAAATCGAACTTGCTCGCGAAGTTACTGAGGTTGTATCACGTGTTGCCAAAGCACCTAAAGAAGCCATTCATGTTTTCATTAATGATATGCCAGAGGGAACTTACTACCCACATGGTGAAATGAAGAAGAAAAACTAATCATCATTAAGCAGTCACATCCGTGGCTGCTTTTGATATAAAAAAACTGGAAAGAAACGCCAGTTTTTTTATATTATCGTTGGTAATTCATCATCGTCGTCAAAATTCTCAACGACTTCTTCACCAGGCAATGGTTTTTGTAGTTTTCCCAAGATAAAACGTGAAATTGGACCAACCACTAGAAAATTAAGTGGTAAAGCCATGATAACATTTGTCAACCAAGCACGACCATAGGATGATAGCGTCACCGACTGACTGTTGTAAACTAATCCATAGAATGACATAAACGTTATCATGAATAGCGCCATGGTTCCAGAAATCACTAAAATCTTTGCCCATCGTTTATCATGGGCTTTTACTTTATGCAAAATTGCAAATGCTATTGTTTTGGCTAGTGGTCCCACCAAAAGCATATCAAGTAAGAAAGCAACCACAAATCCAGGAAGATAACCTTGGAAAAAGTGACCCCAAGCAAAGGGAACTACTCCAGTCCAATCAAGGATGAGAAGATTCCAGAGACTCATCCCACAGACCATCATTCCACACATCAAAAACGTAAAAAGCAAAGCTTCTTTAAAATTACGAGGCATTAAAACTCTCCATTTCTAAAAGTTCTCTTTTAGCATATCAAAAATTTTTTCTCCTCGTAAGTTAAATTTCACTCATGAAAACGTATTATTTTAGGATAGTTTCCATTTCTGTATATCTCGGTTTCATACCTAAACGTTCGTAAAAACGTAGAGCACCTGCATTATCATTCCATACGTGAAGTGTCAGATTATAACAACCTAGCTCCTTAGCATAGTCCAAGGCAAATTGGTAAAGCTTTTCTCCTAATTTTTGACCTCGAGCTTCCTTATCAACACATAAATCATCAATAAAAAGAGTCTTAACAGCCTTTTGTGGACCATCATTTTCAGTTTCTTCTTTAATCATTAAGAAAAGATGGCCCAAGATACGCCCTTCGTCATCCTCGTACACAAACACAGGTTTTTTTGAGTCATTAATTACTGCTTCTAACTCTGCATCTGTAAATTTACTGCCTTTTGACTTAAAAACATCAGGGCGCGCTTGATGATGAACAATAAGAATCTGCTCCAATAACTCCTGTAATCTTGGAATATCTTCAAATTTTGCTAAACGAATCATGATTACCTCCACAAAAAAAGATGGGTAAGACCCACCTTAATTCTTATTTACCAAGTTTTGCTTTAGCTGCATCTGCAAGAGCTGTGAAAGCTGCTGCATCGTTAACTGCCAAATCAGCAAGCATTTTACGGTTAACTTCGATTTCAGCCAATTTCAAACCGTGCATCAATTGTGAGTATGACAAACCATTCAAACGAGCTGCCGCATTGATACGTGTGATCCAAAGTTTACGGAAATCACGTTTCTTTTGACGACGGTCACGGTATGCATAGTAGTAAGAGTTCATTACTTGTTCTTTTGCAGTACGGAACAAGATGTGTTTTGCACCATAGTAACCTTTAGCAAGTTTCAATACACGTTTACGACGTTTGCGTGATACAACGCCACCTTTAACACGAGCCATTTATATATTCCTCCGAATTAATTCTAGTTTAGTTAATTTGTAATGCTTTTAGCGAATTAACGCATTTGTGAAAGCATTGATTTGATACGTTTAAAGTCACCTGAATGTACCATTGATGCTTTACGAAGGTGACGACGTTGTTTTTTAGTTTTACCGTGGAAACGGTGAGATGTGAAGGCACGGAAGCGTTTCAATCCACCTGAACCTGTACGTTTGAAACGTTTAGCTGATGCGCGGTGTGTTTTTTGTTTTGGCATTTTAAAATTCTCCTCTTAAAATAGTGTTAGTTTGACAATTATTTTTTGTCAGGAATTGGTGCAAGTTGCATGAACATTTGACGTCCATCCATCTTCGCTCTTTGCTCAATAATCGCAATATCTTGCGTTTTTTCAGCAAATTCCGCCAAGACCTTAGCTCCGATTTCTTTGTGAGTAATCATACGACCTTTAAATCGGATAGAAACTTTAACCTTGTTTCCTTTTTCAAGGAATTTACGGCCATTACGAAGTTTAGTTTCAAAGTCACCTTTATCAATAACTGGACTCAAACGAACTTCCTTAACGGTAACAACGCTTTGTTTCTTACGTTGTTCTTTTTGTTTCTTTTGATACTCAAATTTGAACTTACCGTAGTCCATAATCTTCGCAACAGGTGGCGTAGCTTGTGGTTGGATGAGAACCAAGTCAACATTTGCATCATCTGCAATAGCTTGTGCTTCTGACAATGGTTTAATTCCCAATTGTTCACCATCAAGACCAACAAGACGAACTTCGCGAACGCGAATTTCATCGTTAATGAATAGATCTTTCTTAGCTATGATCTTCACCTCTTTATTTTTTTAGAGAAAAACAAAGCGGACTTGATATACAAGCCCGCACACATAATATCCCTAGAGGGATTTGACATGTTGGGCCAGACAACCTAAGTCGCAAGGCGAGAAGTTCTCACTTCTGCTTTTCTCATTGTTAATAGTATAACAAGTGAGTCATCCTTTGTCAATAATTTTTTTTGCTTTTTCTTGAATAAATTCCACAACACCATCAATAGACACACCTGTAGTATCAAAAGTGATGGCATCTTCCGCTGGTTTAAGAGGTGACACCTTACGATGACTATCTTTATAGTCACGTTCAGCAATTTCTTTTTTTAGTGTCTCAAGATTAGCAGGGATACCTCTTTCGATATTTTCCTTATAACGACGTTCCGCACGTTCATCAACTGAAGCAATCAAGAAAATCTTGAGTTCTGCATCAGGCAAAACCACGGTCCCGATATCACGACCATCCATGATAATAGCCCCATCTTGAGCGATACGTTGTTGTTGCGCAACGAGTTCTTGACGCACTTCAGGAATAGCTGCGACCCAAGAAACATTATTTGTAACTTGATTATCACGAATTGGGTGTGTAATATCGACATCACCTACATAAACTTGCTGACTACCATCTGCTGCTTTTCCGAATGAAATCGGATATTGAGATAGTTGCTCCAAAATTTCTGGTACATTTTCCTCAGTTAAACCATTCTGCAAGGCCAAATAAGTTGCAGATCGGTACATGGCACCTGTGTCAAGATAAGTATAGCCAAGATTTTTTGCAATAATCTTGGCTACTGTACTTTTTCCACTTGACGCAGGACCATCAATAGCAATTCTAATATCTTTCATGATGTTCCTTTGCTTTAAAAATTATTGAACGTTAACGACGTCACCTGGGTTAGCATACCAGTAACCACTTGTCATGTGATCAGGGTTAAGACGTTCCAATTCATCTACAGAAATACCTGCACGTGCGGCGATTGAACCAGCACCTTCACCAGATTGAACAACAATTGATGAACCATCTGCTGCTGCCGTAGCGCTTGATGGTGTTGTCTCAGCTGACTCAGTTGCATCTTCTTTTACTACATGTTTAGAAGAGCTTGATGCTTTAGTTGAAGATGATTTCTCTTTTGAAGATTTTTCTGTATTAGATTTGTCACTTTCCTCATCCTTGTTTGAGTCTTTCTTGCTAGATGAAGATTTAACAACTTTGCTAGTTGATGATGAGTAGAATCCAGATGATTCCTTAGATTCCGCAGTTTTGTTTCCACCGACATTTGAAGTATAGAAAACAAAGAACAAAATACATACAACAATAACAAAGAATAATCCAAGCAAGACTGTCAAGAATGATGAATTAATGAAGCCGCCACCTTTTTCGCGTTTTTCATCAGAAGGAGTTACATCCTCTTCTTCTTCATAATCCTCAAACTCATCTTCATCATCTAGAAAATCAGCGTCAACTACTTCTTCCAACTCTTCGTCAGAAACCTTATCTTCCCATGGTTTTTTACTCATGATATTCTCCTTGTAAAAACAATAAATCTATTTTAAAATAATACTATGAAAGTATCATTAATTCCAGAAAAATGTATCGCTTGTGGTTTGTGCCAAACCTACTCTCCCGTCTTCGATTATGATGACGAAGGTATTGTTAGGTTCAGAGATAGCGACCAACTCAATCAAATTATTGAAAACACCCCTGAGACTTTGACTGCTGTCAAGTCTTGTCCCACTAAAGCCCTTATTTGCGAAGTTTAAGCTTGAGGGCTTTTTTTGATTCCTCATAAAAGGCAAAGTAATCAAAGTTAGTCATATGATCCAATAGCTCTACCTCACCTTTGAAATCAGGGTGAAGCGCTAAAGCATCTAAGAAATATTTCTTTGGCCACTTTCTCATATAAAACTGACGTTTTTTACCATTTTTAAAAATAAGGCTCAAGCCAGTTTTAATAACTTCGACTTTTTCAATATCACTAATTTTCACTTTGCGTGGTTTAAAAATATTGAAAGAAACAATACGCAGAATCCCATGATCTTCAATAATAAAGTAACGATGGAATCCTAAACCAAACAAGGCAACGAAAATAGTGAAGAGCATCAAAATATGTGAGGGCACCGAGTACAACTCGAACAGAAGGGCCGCCGCAATAAAGATTGGCGTGATGGCTAAAGACCAGTAGATGATTAGCCAAGATAATTCGGGTTGCCAATGGTAACGATACTTGCCGAAAATTTTAATCATCTCAGCACCTCCATTACTTCTAATTTTACCATAAAATCAGTATTTAGCAAGCTCTATTAAGGTTTACTGACAATTCCAAGAATAACATCTACGGCTTTTTCCATTGTCTGCAAGGAAACAAACTCATATCGACCATGCATATTTTCGCCCCCAGCAAAAAGGTTTGGAGTTGGAATACCCATAAATGAAATCTTTGAACCATCCGTTCCACCACGAATGGGTTCAATAACTGGCGTAATATCCAATTCCTCCATAACTCCTTTAGCCAACTCAACAGGCGTCATATCTTTTTCAATAACCTGACGCATATTATAGTATTGATCTTTGAGTACCAAATCAACTCGTGTCTGACCATAAGTTTTATTCATTTCATCGGCAATCTTTTGGAAGGCTGCTTTACGATTTTCAAAAGACTCTGTTTCAAAATCACGGATGATATAAGATGCTTTTGCTTCTTCAACAGTACCTGTCATGTTTTGAAGATGGTTGAAACCTTGATAGCCATCTGTCAACTCAGGGCGTTCTTCTGCTGGTAACTGATTATGAAAATCAATTGCCAACTGCAGGGCATTAACCATTTGGTCTTTTGCTGTTCCAGGGTGAACATTACGTCCATGGAAGGTAAGTTCTGCTCCCGCAGCAGAGAAGGTTTCATACTGTAATTCACCCAATGGGCCACCATCAACTGTGTAGGCAAAATCAACATCAAAATCATCAACATCAAATTTATCTGCGCCAATTCCAATTTCTTCATCAGGACCAAAGCCTACACGAATCTCACAATGTCTGATTTCAGGATGAGCCTTCAAATAAGCCAAGGCTGTCATGATTTCTGCAATGCCAGACTTATCATCAGCTCCAAGAAGAGTGGTGCCATTTGTAGTAATAAGTGTCTGACCGACATAATTCTTGAGATTTGGAAAATCTGCTGGATCTAGGTTATAACCTGAACTTCCAAGGGGTATGATACCTCCATCATAAGAGTCAATGACTTGAGGTGACACACCTTCTGCATTAAAATCAGCAGTATCCATATGTGAGATGAAACCAATCTTACGTGTTAATTGGTCATCGTTAGCCGGAAGGGTTGCCACTAGGTAACCATTACTTTCCAAATAATGGATGTTACTTAAACCTAGTTCTTCTAATTCTGGTTTTAGAACCTTCAAGGCAAAATCTACCTGGCTTTGTGTTGTTGGTGTTCTTGTCGCATTTTCGTCACTACGTGTATTGATTTTAACGTAACGTAAAAAACGCTCTAAGAGTAAATCGTAGCCCATAAGCACTCCTTTAGTTGTATTTAGTATTTACCTCAATTATAGCACAAAAACCCAGCATATTGATGGGTTAACCGTATAACTTAAACTTTAGCTGCTTTTTCGTAGTAAGACTTAATCCCTGCCACAATTGCGTTAGCTAAAGTCTCTTGATAAGCAGAGGTACTCAAACGAGCTGCTTCTTGAGGATTTGACAAGAAGCCAAGTTCAAGGAGAACTGCTGGCGCTGTTGTTTCACGCAAGACTGCAAAGGTTTGACGTTTCACACCTTGGTTTTGAGCGCCAGTCGCATTAATAAGGCTGGACTGGATGGCATTGGCCAAAGTGTCACTCATGCTCAATCGTGTCGGATTAGCATGGTAGGTCGCATTAATACGTGATGGGTATTCTGCATAAGGTTGGTAATAATAAGTTTCGATTCCCTGTGCTGCTGAACTGCCTGAAGCATTGATGTGGATACTTACGAAGATATCTGATTCAGAGGCATTAGCTGCACGAGAGCGATCCGTCAAATCAACATAGGTATCGCTGGTACGTGTGGTCATAACTTGATAGCCTTCTGCTTCTAATTTGGCCTTAACTCGGCTTTGGATAGCCAAGGTCAAGCTCTTTTCAGAAATACCAAAGTACGAAGCTCCTGGATCATAGCCACCATGACCAGCATCGAGATAGATAACCTTATTTAAAACATCGTAGTTTCCTCTTGATGCCGAACCGATTTTCTTAGGGGCTACCACATCAGCTGAAGTTGCCCCAAAACCAATATTCTTACCTGAAGAATCAACAATATAGCCATGAACGATGTATTTACCTGAATTCCACTTGTGCTGACTAGCTGAAATAGTCACCTTGTAGGAACCATCCTCCTGCTTTGTGGCATTATGCCAAACAAGATCATCCTGACCATTTTGCTCAGACCAAACAGGTATTACCACACCTGAAATACCGCTTGGATTCGTCAGATTGGTGATAAGAACATCAAAAGTTCCACGATTTTTATCATTATTGGTAATAGTCAATGTTCCTTGAGTTTTAGTGATATCAAGTGTCACTTGTTTGCCACCTAGGCCAATGAATTTACCATCATTGTCAACCAAATAGACATGTGAATTATAAAGACCACTATCTCCCTTATGATTGCTTGAACGAACGGTTACCTTATAGTCTCCATTTGCTTGCTTAGCTGCCTTGTACCAGATGATATCATCTTGACCGTTCTTTTCTGACCAGGTTGGAACCAAGACTTCTTTGAAGCCACGTGGCGCAACCAAATTTGAAATGACAAAATCATAGCTACCCGTAGCATTGTTGAGAGCAGTGATGGCAAGGTCGGCTCTGGGATTTTGACTCTCTACTCCTTCATTTTCTACGGTAGAAATGGAATTATTACACATTGCATCCCATTCATAAAGTTTATAGGCTTCGATCAAACGGATAAGTTTTCCGGGATAATTTGGATCTGTCGCATATCCTGCATTCTTCAGTTCCTGAGCCGCAATGCGATAATCTGTTTCATTGACAACTTTTCGATAATTATCTTTTCGCCACTCGGTACTCGTGAAAAATTTTGCATGGTCTACTACGCTATCATTCCATGTGGCATATTTTCGAAAAGCAGCATTGACTGTGATATAGTCACCATTAAGATATTCCTGTGTAGGTACAGTTACTATTTCTCCATGCCAATCCTCTGAATCTTTAATGCCAAAAAGATTATTGTTGGGAGCCTTAGCAAGTTCAGAGCTTCCCCAACCACTTTCTAGAATAGCTTGCGCTCCCGTGATAGATGGAAGGATTCCTTCCTTGGCTCCATCCATGGCTCCTTGCTTAATGGCACTAAGAAAATGACGTTGATTCTGGTCAATTTCGCTAAGATCATCTGCCTCTTGATAAGAGCTTGTGGTCACAGAACTATTTGTTAAGACAGTTATTTTTGAAGAATCTTCCAGACTTGTTTGCTTCTCCTCTAATACTTCTTCTCTTTGTAGATTCATTTGACTCGTTGAATCATCGTGTACTCCTACTTCAGAATAGCTTGCCGCATGATTATCCGTACTTTCTTTCAAAGATGAAGAAGTATCAGTTGGAGACAACATTTCATCTGCTTTCGCCGAATGACCAGACATTCCTAAAAATAAGATTGTCAGCATGACACCGCACAGTCCATAAGCTTTACTTTTCTTAAATCCAAAATGAAATCCTAATTGCATCTTAATTTCCTTCTCTACTTACAATTTCTGCTAATTCATTTTAAAACGATGAAACTATCAGTATCATAACGTCATAATATGAACCATCACCAATTAATTCGCAAAAAAAGCTAGAAACTTATCAAAAGTTCCTAGCTTTTTTTAGTAGTATTGAAATATTAATCGACATCAACGAAACCAAAACGTGATAGAGGATACAATCTAAAAGAGATAACACCTTTAATTTGATCTTTGTCAATGAGACCAAACTTACGACTATCATCTGTATTACGACGATTATCGTTCAGTACAAGGTACTGCCCCTTTTCAATCTTAGTTTGTTTATTATCTGTCAATGTTGCAATGGAAAAATCATCAGTGAAGAAATTCCCAGGTGAAACTGTCGCCAAATAAGCTGATTTACCCTTACTAATATAGGCTTCGTCAACTGACTTATCATTAACATAAAGGAAATCATCCATAGCTGTCACGCTCTTACCCTCATCAGCAATAACACGCCCAATGTATTCTTTACCATTAACTGTATAAAGAATAAAATCTTTTTTCTGAGGCTCAACATTTTTATTGAAAGTAACATAGTCACCAGCATGAATATAGTCATTAGCCTGACCTTCAGTCACACGGTGTGTTGAGAAGACAAAAGCTCTCAACAACAAAATCACTACAATGGCAAGAACTGCTATGATAATATTTCGAATTAAATCTCTCTTAACCATACTCACTCCTTATGGGTTCTAATAAAATCATAACATAAATAGAGAAATAAAAAAAGAGGGAGTGAGCAAGCTCAATGTATCTCTCCCTCTCTTAAAACCAATGATTAAAACGTTTCACAGCTTAATAGTCCTCAAAAAATGTTTGCATATTGACATCATCTGGAACTAAAGCAAGGTATTTTTCAGCCGTTGCACGCGCCTGATCCCTGTAACCAAATTCACGCAAAATATATGCATAATCATGGAGGAATTCAGGATTTTCAGATAAATCTTTAGCCAAATCTTGATAGATTTGAAAAGCTTCTTCTTCATCATCAAGTGCTTGGTAGGCCTTGGCAATGTTCCAACGAGCCAAAACAGAATCAACTTCATAATCGGCTAAAGCCACTAGATCCTCGTAACGTTCTTCTTCCAAATAGAGCGTACTTAAACGCAAGATAATCTCATCTTGGTCCTCAGCCAATGGCAAAGCTTGCTTCAAATAAGATTCAGCAGATTGAGTGTCATGCAACTCGTAGGATAACTGTGACGCTAGCAAAAGTAATTGAACATCAAAGGCATTTTTAGAAATCCCTTGTTGTGCCATTCGTAAAGCTTCTTCGGTTTTATGTTCTGCATGTAACGACAAGGCGTAAATATACTCATAACCTTCGAAGTCAGCAGACATGGTTTCTATCTGCTTAAAGTAAAAATTAGCTTTTTGATACTCTTCTTGATCATAGAGCAAAGTGGCTAACTCAAAAGCAACGGTATCATCGTACTCAATTTCAATAGCTTTTTCCAAAAATTCACGAGCAGCTTCAAACTTTCCAAGACTGGCATAAGCCTTACCAATGCGTTCATAAGTAGAAACGCCAGTCATCGCAAGAAGGTCACGATTATCTAATTTAGCATAGTAATGAATAGCTTGTTCAAAATTTCCAAGTTCAAACTCCATCTCAGCCAAACCAAAAATAATCAATGAGTCATCTGATAATTGACTTGCCTCCAACAACTTATCACGTGCCACATCAGTTAAGCCCTCCATTTGGTAGAGGTCAGCCTTTACAATTAAAGCAGACAAATAGTCGTCAGAGTCTTCAGGTATGGCATCCAAATAGAGAAAAGCCTCTTCAATATCACCATCTTCGGCAGCAATTTGTGCTAGATTGACATTAACCTCTGGAAAATCAAAGCGAACTTTTTCGTAAATTTCCTGTGCCTGTGGTAAGAAACCAATAGATTCTAAATATTGGCCCAACTCAACAAGAACCTCTGCAGGGTCCTCTCGTAAAGCTTTTTTAAAATATTTGTCCGCGTGGTCTAAATCTTGGTTTCCAATAGAGGCAACCATTTTTTCACTATTTAACATCGTCTTTTTGTCCTTCATTTTCTAAATCATCTTGATAAAGATTACTTACAGAACGGTACCAATCAAAAATCTCTCTAACAACAACCTTGACAGAGGCATAAATTGGAATCCCCAATAAGACGCCCCAAACACCGTAAAGAGAACCTGCTGTCAAGAGAATGAACATAATGGTAATCGGGTGAATACTTAGTTTATTCCCCAAAACGAGTGGAGAAACAAAACGTCCCTCAATAGTTTGCTCAATGAAGAAAATGATGAGGACCTTAATCAACATAGCGGGTCCTTGCACCAGTCCCATGATTATAACTGGTACCATAGCAAGAAAGCTTCCCAGATAAGGAACCATGTTTAGAAAACCTGCCATAATACCGAAAGTCATACCATATCGAAGACCTACAATCTTAAACATAATACAGAACATGATGGCAACAACAATAGCGACTGTAACCTGGCCTTGAACATACCCTTCGAGCTGACTATTAATATCTGAAAGCATACGAACAGTTGTTTCACGAAAGCGAGTTGGTAAGGCTGAGACAAAGCTATGTTTCATCTTTTGGCTATCTCTTAAAAGGTAGAAGAGAATGAAAGGTGCCAAAATGATAGCTACTGTCACCCTTGCTACTGTGCTCGCAAAAGATCCAACCCATGTCAAAGCCGATGAAGAAAAGTTCTCAGCATAATTGACCATTCTCGCTGAGAAATCACTAAGCATGGACTCTAAATCACCATGGAAGTTAGAAAGAATAGGGAGATTAATCCAACGTTCCGTTTCACTATTGGCACGTGCAATATATGATGGTGCATTTCGTATCAAGATCAAAATTTGATTTTGTAAGCTTGGAATGGCTGTTGAAATCCCCCAAACCAAGAGCAAGCCAAGAATAGCGTAGATGACCAAGATAGACATGGTTCGACTCAATCCCGTTCTTTCTACAAGTAGTACCAAAGGTTTTATTAAATAATAAAGGAGCATGGAAATAACCAATGGCAACATAATAATGGTCATAAACTGGATGACGGGTGAAAAAATGGGACTAATCTTGGTAAAAATCAAAACCGTCAAACCAATCAAAAGTAAGATGAAAAAAGCTACGACAGCCTGATTATTCAATATCCACTTAAAAAACCATGTTTCTGAAAAATTTTCTGTTTTTTTACGCTTCATAGTTCCTCCCTATTTATCATAAAATGTTACAGTTTTATCTACCAAGTTCTGGTTACGATCGTAGCTAAATTTTGCAGAGAAGAATGGTCTATCTTCAAGGATCCACTTAAAAATCTCATAGTCACCTTCCCAAGTTGGTTTAGATAAGACCTCATCATATGGTACCCATTCAAGCGTTCCTTCACGAGACTCCTCATCTGAGATGAGTTCTCCTTCAAAACCAGTTACCTTAAAGACATAGGTGTACCAATCATGACCAGGGGTAAATTCTGGAAAGGTAATCATACCTTTAAAATCCATCTCAGTCACTGTAAAATGTGTTTCCTCGAGAATTTCACGACGAGCACATTCATCTGGTGTCTCTCCAGCTTCTAGTTTTCCCCCGACAGAAATCCACTTTCCTTCATGAACATCATTAGGCTTTTTATTACGATGTAGGAGCAAAAGCTCCTTTCCATTGTCAATATAACAAATGGTAGCTAACTTTGTCATAATGCATCTCTTTTCCAATGTTTTTTAAATATTATACCAAATATGGGATTGGATTTGGGCTTTGAGCAGACGATTTTGAGATATAGTTGAAAATCTGCTTTTCTGAATCTCTCGACAAACAAAAAGAGAACCAAAATAGTTCTCCTTTAATCTCTTAGTATTTCAAATAACGGCGCATTGCCATACGTGACCCAATCGAACCAATAATAATACCGACTGCGAAGAGGGTTCCGATAACCGCATAGACAAACCACTCTGGATCATACATCGAAATACCACCTTTGACAAAATCTGGATTCAAAGATGAGTAAACCATGTGATACAAAAGATAAATGAGCCCAGAAGGAATGATGGCACCAAGTGCTCCAATCCAAGCACCTTCCATCAAGTAGGGACGACGAATATATGAATTCTTAGCACCTACCAAACGCATGATTTGAATTTCAGTCGCACGTGACATAATGGTAATACGGATGGTATTTGAAATCAATAGGACAGCCACAATAGTTAAGAGTGCTGTGGCAATGATTCCCCAAAATTGAACACGTTTCATAGTGGACATCAGAATTTCAGTATCTGAGCCACCAAAGTTAGCATTATCAACACCCTGAATGGCTTTTGCTTCCTTGGCAACTCGACTGACATCATCTGGTGATTTCGTTTGGACGATGTAAACATCTGAAAGAGGGTTGGCATCTCCAGTAGCTGTCTCGAAACTTGAACCCATTGTTTCAATCAGTTGTTTCTTTTGTTCTTCTTTACTAGAGAAAGTAACCTTATCTACACCTTTGATTTTGGTCAAAGAATCATAAATCTTATGGTAGTCTTTATTAGCAACAATCTGTCCAGAAAGTTCCTTGACTGTTTTCGAGGCATCTGATGAATCTGGATCCAAGTAGACATTGACCTGAATATTCTTTTCAATATCTGAAGCCAATTTCTGCGTATTTAAGATAACAGATCCAAAGACACCTAAAAGTGAAAGAACAATCATTACCGAAAATACTGCCGTAAGTGTCGACAATAGATTACGTTTGAGATTCTTAATCGATTCTCCTAAATGGCGGAAAAAGCGTCTAATCATGGTAACCGTACTCTCCTTCCTCTTCATCACGAACAATACGTCCTTCTTCAATCGCTACGACACGATGACGAAGGTTATTAACGATAGTTGAGTTATGGGTTGCCATTATAATGGTAGTCCCTTGCAAGTTAATACGTTCAAGGACTTGCATAATTTCCCATGAAATCTCTGGGTCCAAGTTCCCTGTTGGTTCATCTGCAATCAACACTTTTGGATTATTGACGATAGCACGCGCAATAGCGACACGTTGTTGCTCACCACCAGACAATTGATTTGGGAATGAACGCATCTTGTGTTTAAGACCAACCAACTCGAGAACCTCTGTCACCCGTTTCTTGATATGACGAGGTTTCTCACCAATAACTTCCATGGCATATGCAACGTTTTCAAAAGCTGTTTTCTTTGGAAGGAGTTTATAATCCTGGAAAACAACTCCAATAGAACGTCTCAAGAGTGGAACATCTTTCTTACGAAGTCGAGTTAAATCAAACTCTCCAACCTTCATAGAGCCACTCGTTAATTTTTCTTCTTGGTAGAACAAGCGAATTAAACTTGATTTACCAGCACCAGAAGGGCCGACTAAGTAAACAAACTCCCCAGAGTTAACAGACAAATCAATGTGTCTAAGGGCTGTTGTTGACTTATCATACTTCTTAGTAACATCTTTTAATTCAATAAGAGCCATAATGTCAGTATTCAACTACTAAATTAGCTGAAGCCTTCCTTTCATTGAGATAAAGTATCTAAATACTCAAAAATAGTATATTGTTACTATTCTTCCATACGCCACTTGAGGTAGGCATCGATGAAGCCTTCAATATCCCCATCCATTACCTTATCAACCTGGGCAACTTCATAGCCTGTACGGTGATCTTTAACCATGGTATATGGCGTGAAAACGTATGAGCGAATTTGGCTTCCCCAAGTGATTTCTTTCTTATCACCTTTCAAAGCATTCACTTCTTCTGCTTTCTTTTCTTGCTCCATTTGATAGAGCTTAGCTTGTAGCATCTTCATCGCACGGTCACGGTTCCCGTATTGTGTACGATCAACCGTTGAAGCTACAACAATACCTGTTGGAATGTGGGTCAAACGCACACCTGTAGAAACCTTGTTGACGTTCTGACCACCAGCACCACCTGAACGAAATGTATCCATCTTGATATCATCATCACGAATTTCAACCTCAATGGTATCATCCAATTCAGGCATAACTTCCACTGATGTAAATGAGGTATGACGACGTTTGGCAGAGTCAAATGGTGAAATACGAACCAAACGGTGGACACCCATTTCTGACTTGAGGAAACCATAAGCATTAGGTCCTTCAAAAGCAAGGGTTACAGATTTGATTCCAGCCTCATCACCAGCCTGATAATCCAAAGTCTCAACCTTGAAACCTTTTGCATTCCCATAACGTTGGTACATACGGAGTAACATATCAGCCCAGTCTTGAGCTTCTGTACCACCAGAGCCTGGGTGAATTTCCAGAATGGCATTGTTATGGTCATATGGTTCAGACAAGAGCAGTGTCATCTCGTAACTTGTCATAATCCTATCAAGCTTTTCGAGTGTTTCTTCAAGCTCTTCTTGAACACTATCATCTTCTTCCAACATTTCTAAATAAAGCTCTGTCTCGTCAGAGAGTTCTTGCATATTGTTGAAAGTTTCGTATTTCATTTTTAGCTCATTTAACTCTTGTGAGGTCTTTTGAGCTGCAATATTATCATTCCAAAAATCTGGCTCAGTCATTCGGTTTTCGAGGAGCGCAATGTCCTCTTCCAAACGATCTAAGTCAAAGAGACCTCCCGAAGCTCACGAGCTTCTCTTGATTTTCAGAGATTTTTTGGCGAATTTCTGCCACTTCCATGGATAGGTTTCCTCCATTTTATAGTATTATGCTTAATTCTAGCATAAATCACTTAAATTTGCCATTTTGCACACACAAGCTCCCACTCCGCTTGGGATTCTTCATCCTTAGGTGACAGTTCCCTCATGTAATCTAACATAGCCTCATCGGGTTTCTTAACAATCTCACCGAGAGCCCAAATGGCAGTCGCCGTATGGATGGGATTATTATTCTTATCAATTATCTCCATCAGTTTGACAATAGCATTGCGATCATGTAGGTTAGCCAAGGCAATAATAGCATTACGTTGAAGAATATTCTTCCCGCGCCATGAACCGGCAATCATCCCAAATTTCTCCTTGAAGGATTTGTTGGTCAGCTCAAGAAAAGGAAGTAATTCGGGCATGGCAAGCTCAGGATCAATGTCCGAAGCCAGTGGATTATCGATACCTCTGTTATATGGACAGGAAATCTGACAAATGTCACAACCATAGATAACAGTCTTTATCTTCTTTCGAAACTCCATATCCATCATGCCTTTATCCTGTGTTTGAAAGGATAGGCAACGACGAGCATTCATAGTCCCATCGCCAATGAGACAAGATGTCGGACAGGCATCCAAACAACGACGGCAATCCCCACAACCATAATCAACTTCTTGGTCTGGTTCAATCTCTAGATTAGTGATAAGCTCACCAAGATACATGTAGGACCCGTATTCTTTCGAAATAACTAGTCCATTCTTTCCGATAAAGCCAATACCAGCTCGCTTGGCCACTGCTGTATCGACCAAGGCTCCAGTATCCACCATACCTTTATATTCGAAGTTTTCCGTCAGTTTTTCAATGCCTTCTGCAAGGCGTTTTAGTTTGTCCTGCAAAACATAGTGATAATCTAGACCCCATGAATTTGGAGTGATTTTGCCACGCTTATATTCTGTTTTTTGAGGTTGTTGTGGCAGCTTATGCGGATAGGCAACTGCAATGGAAATGATGGTTTTAGCTGATTCCAAGGTCAACTTAGGATAAATACGCTCTTCAATATTTTTATGTTCAAAGCCTGTTGTTCGCCCTTCTTCGACACCAAGTCGAAGGGATTTTTCCAGATAGGCGAAATCATCGGCGGTAGTAAAACCAATTTTTGAAATGCCAATCTCCTTGGCCATCTTTTGAATTTCTAATTTGATATCCATATTATTATCATAATGAAATTGTAGTCTAAGGGCAAGTATTTTCCACCATCTTCATTTACAGACAAGCCTTAACCTTTTTGTTACAATGTTTCTATGACGAGACTTGCAGTAATGAGTGATTTACATATTGATATTAATCACTTTGAAACATATGAAATTGATACTCTTATAAAGTGCCTAAAAAATCAAGAGGTTAGCCATCTCCATATCGCTGGTGATATTTCTAACCATTATTTTATCGACACAAAACCTTTTCTACGAAAACTGTCTAAGGAGGTCAAGGTCACCTATAATTTAGGCAATCATGATATGCTTGATTTAGAAGATAACCTTATTGATAATCTTGATTTTCAGGTGATAAATTTAAGTAGTAAGACATTATTGGCTTTTCACGGGTGGTATGATTATTCCTATTCAGATGAGACGTTAGATAAGATTCTTAAACGTAAGAAACAACTTTGGTTCGACCGACGACTTAAACGATTGGGGACTGATCCGGATATCTGTCAAACTAGTCTTAAAAGGCTAGATAATGCCTTAAGTGAGTTAGACACTAGTAACCTTATAGTTGCCATGCATTTTGTTCCTCACAGCCGCTTTACCATGACGCATCAACGTTTTGCACCTTTTAATGCCTACTTAGGCTCGGAAAAATTCCACCATATTTTCGCCAAGCATGGCGTTAAAGATGTTGTTTTTGGTCATGCCCACCGCAGTTATGGGACGGTAACTATTGATGGTGTAACCTATCACTCGCGTCCTCTTGGATACCGACGAGAATGGGATTTAACCATTGACTTTGTTTCCAATCACCCCAAACTCAATCCTACTGGAACATGGAACCTCTCCAAACGTTACAACCTGGTCAAGAAACGGTCGGAGTTTTTAGAATATGAAAAAAAGGAACTGGCAAATGAGTTCCTTTCATCCATGACACTATTTGATTTGTAGAACGACTCTTTAGGAGTCGTTTTTTAGTCGGTGAAAAATCCCTGCTTTTGAAGGTCCTTCAAGGTATTCGCACGATTGGCAACGGATTGATCCATTGTCTTTGCAATCTGTGTTGTAAATTCATCAACTCTGTTATTGAGATCACGAAGGTCATAATACTCATGAACTTCAGCGTCGTAATCTTTTAGCTCATCTAAGGGATGTTCTAAGTCTCGATAATAATTTTCCATATGGATGACGTGACGGGGTAAACGAGGTTTAAGCTGCGGTTCTTGATCTGGCCAACCAACTGCTAATCCTACTGCTGGATAGACATACTTTGGAAGTTTGAGAAGCTCTGAAAGTTTAGCGTTATCATTCAAGATACTGCCAAGGTAAACTGTTCCCATACCTAAACTCTCAGCAGCTACTACCATATTTTGAGCAGCTATCATAGCATCCGAGAAGGCCGAGATAAAGCGTTCGGGACTACCTTGGACCAAGGCTTCAGCACCTTTAGCCTCTGCAATCAGTGTGTTACGTCTTTGGTCCACAACAAATACAAAAAGATGCCCAGCATTTGGAATATAGGGTTGGTTAGCAATCTCTGCAATTTCTTCCTTCAATGTTTCATCAGTAATACTGATAATCGAATAGGACTGTCTAAAATTACTCGTTGCTGTATGTCTGGCAACATCAACCAAAAGGTTAACTTCTTCTCGTGTCAAAGCTAGAGGTTTAAATTGACGGATGCTACGGTGATTGAGTTGTGTCTTAATAGTCTCGTTCATGGCCTTCTCCTTAACTTGTGATCATTTCTCTTCAATTATAAACAAGACTCCTCCTGAATTCAAGATATGATAAGAAAAAGCCAGAGACCATTATCTCTGACTTTATGTCTTAAATAGCGTCCTTATCCTTACCAAGGGCACGTTGAATAGCTTTGACTAATTCAACCAATACCACAATCAAGAAGGAACCTACAATAACTGCAAGCCATTGTGTCATACTAAGGTGTGACACATGGAAGAGGTTATTAAATCCAGGAACTACGATAGTTGCCATCAAAAGAACGAAGGCTACTGGAATTGCCCAGTTGAAAGTCTTGTTTCTAAAGAGGCCAACTTTAAAGACTGATTGATACACAGATTTAACGTTAAAGGCATGGAGCAACTGAATTAATCCAAGTGTTGCAAAAGCCATTGTAAGGGCATCCGCATGAATTTCTGCTTGTGTATGATGCTCTGGGAAGACAAGGCCCCAACCATATACTGCAAGAACGAGGATGGTTTGGAAAACACCTTGATACATGATAGCACCGAAGACACCTCCATCAAAGAAGTTCGATTGACGTCCACGAGGTTTATGAGTCATAATACCTGGTTCTGCTGGCTCAACACCAAGAGCGATGGCTGGAAGGGTATCTGTTACCAAATTAATCCAGAGAAGATGTACTGGTTGAAGCACATCCCAACCAAACAGTGTGGCAAAGAAGATAATAAAGACTTCGGCCATGTTGGCTGACAAGAGGTACTGGATTGATTTTTGAATATTTGAGAAGACCTTACGCCCTTCTTCTACAGCAACAATAATTGTCGCAAAGTTATCATCGGCAAGGACCATATCAGAAGCTCCCTTAGAAACCTCTGTACCTGTGATTCCCATACCGATACCAATATCAGCTGTTTTAAGTGATGGTGCATCATTAACCCCGTCACCTGTCATAGCAACAACCTTGCCATCATTTTGCCAAGCCTTGACGATACGAACCTTGTGTTCAGGAGAAACACGCGCATAGACAGAGTACTGTTTGAAGACTTTCTGGAATTCTTCATCAGAAAGCTCATTAAGCTCAGCACCAGTAAAGACATGATCTTCCGTATCATTTGGATCGATGATACCGAGACGCTTGGCAATGGCTTCTGCCGTATCTTGGTGGTCACCTGTAATCATAATTGGACGGATTCCCGCTTCTTTAGCGACACGGACAGCCTCTGCTGCTTCTGGACGTTCTGGGTCAATCATACCTACCAAGCCTGAGAAAATCAAATCAGACTCAACAACCTCAGATTCCAAGGTAGGAATATCATTCGTTGTCTTATAAGCCATCATCAAGACACGAAGAGCTTGTTTTGCCAAGTCCTTATTAGTCGCAAGGATAGCTTGTTTATCTTCATCCGTGATAGGACGAACCTCACCATTGATTTCAATACGAGTCACACGTTTGAGCAATTGGTCAGGCGCACCCTTGACGGCTACAAAGTATGTACCATCCGCTTCCTTATGGATAGTAGACATGAGTTTACGGTCAGAGTCAAATGGCAACTCTGCCACACGAGGCTCTGATTTCAAGACGTCACGAACATCAAAGTTGTGGTCCAAACCAAATTGAACAAGGGCTGTTTCCGTTGGATCCCCAATTAGCTTACCATCTGGGTCCACCTTGGTATCATTGGCAAAGTTCATAATACGAAGGGTTGTATTGTCAGCACTAAGTTCTGTAGCAGCGCTTTGCAATTGACCGTTTGTATAGACTTTTTCAACAGTCATTTGGTTCATGGTTAAGGTACCAGTCTTATCTGATGCGATAATCTCAGTTGAACCAAGAGTCTCAACAGCTGGCAATTTACGAACAATCGAATTACGTTTGGCAAGAGTCGTTGTTCCAAGTGACAAGAGAATCGTTACAATAGCAGGCAAACCTTCAGGAATCGCGGCAACGGCTAGAGCAACGGCAACCATCAAGCCTTCGAGGGGCTGTTCACCACGAATGAAGACACTAACCAAGAATGTCACTAAGGCAATAGCAATAATAAGATAAGTCAAAGTCTTAGACAGTTGCTCCAAGCTTTGCTTCAACGGCGTTTGTGATTCGTCCGCATTAGCTAGCATATCAGCAATTTTACCGACCTCAGTATACATACCAGTATTAGTTACAACCCCTGTACCACGACCGTAAGTAACGTTAGAGTTTTGGTAACCCATATTCACACGGTCACCAATTCCGGCTTCTGCTTCAACCGTCTCGGTAACATCCTTTTCAACCGGAACGGATTCACCGGTAAGGGCTGCTTCTTCAATCTTAAGTGAGGCAGCTTCGAGCAAACGCATATCAGCTGGAACAACATCACCAGCTTCAAGCAAGACGATATCTCCAGGAACCAACTCGCGTGAATCAATTTCAACCACATTGCCATCACGACGCACACGAGCCAGAGGGCTTGACATGTTTTTAAGAGCTTCAATAGCCGCTTCTGCTTGTCCTTCTTGATAAACACCAAAAGCTGCATTCAAAACAACAACGGCTAAAATAATGCAGGCATCGGTCAGACCATGCATACCTTCTGTAATAACAGAAAGGGCGGCTGCGACAAGCAAGATGATAATCATCAAATCTTTAAACTGATCGATGAATTTTGACAAGAGGCTGCGTTTTTCACCTTCATCCAACTCGTTATAGCCATAGGCATCCAATCGTTCCTTGGCTTGTGCAGTAGACAAACCATCAATGGAAGTGTCCAAGCTTTTTAGGACTTCTTCCTCTCCTTGTGTATAAAACAAGGCTTTACTTTGTTCTTTCGACAAAATAATCTCCTCCTTCTCTATAGGGAAAAATGGCTAACAAGACTCTTTTTATATAAAAAATTATACAAAAAGAGACTTGTTTAATTAAAAACAAGTCTCGCTGTTTAAGAATATGCCGGAAATGTAAAATTTCGTAATGACGACATAATCGCAACTGTTAATCAAATCTCATGATTACAGTCGCCTGCTACTCCCTTATTTGTACTTTACATTTTATCATAAATTATTCTTTATTCAAGCGAAATGATTCTATTTTTTTCAAAAATTAAAACCAAGAAACCTCTAATTCATAATCAGCAAAAACGTCTTCTGTTTCTGGATGTTTCAATTGATAATGAATATCAACTGTCTGTCCATTTAGGTCATGGGCGAATAGACTAGTATCTGTCAGAAAATGCTGGGTACCAAGTGGTGTCGGTATGTGGACCAAGGCAGGGACCTTAGCCGAAAAACGCATAATTGATTTAGGATTAGAAAAGCGTGTCATCACCAGCTCTTCCTGATTCAACTTAATAACCACTTTTTCTTTCTCGGAATTATGGTGAACAAGATAAGTAAAGTCTCCTTTTTCCATAACCTCACAAGCGTGGATTTCTTCGATAATCTCCGTTTGATCTCCTACTTTTATTTTGTTTTTAATTTTAATTTCCATTAAGTATTCCTTCTATTCTAAAACTATTTTTCTACTTAAGATAATAGCAACTCTATACTAAAAGAGAGTATCAGTATTGCGTCTACCATTTCTATTTCAAGTAAACCACCTGGGTCTGTTTAACAAAGCCGATATTTTCATACAAACGTTTGGCTCCAATATTGCTATCTTCTACTGCAATTTGAAAGGGCTTGTCGTTATGCGCAATGAGTTGATTGACGACTGATTTTGCCAGATAGCTGCCATAGCCCTGTCCACGATAAGCTTCAGCAATCGCAAGTCCATAGAGGTAGTTGCTATTCCCAGATAAATCGACCGTACACACTCCAATGACCTGAGCTTCTTTGAGGAGGATGTAAAGTAGGCCATCGGAATCCTTCAAGGCCTCTGTAATGTATCTGCGACTCACATCGAGCGTTTCCTCTGGATCAGAAAAGGCCTGGTGATGGAGTTGGGCAATTTCATCTAGGTAAGAAGGTTCAGCTAAGAGCACCTTGACATCTGAACGAGAATCCAGAGCATATGGTGTTTTATCTCGTCCTAGCCAGGTTTCGGTCTCTTCATCCTCAACCACCCCCCAATGACTTGCCAGATCAGGATGACAATCTAGAAAAACACGCTCTGTCTGAAAGGTCACTGAGCGAATAGGGTAAGCTGCCGTTTCCTTCTGAAATTTGTCAAACAAACTCCTCGCAATGCCTTTGTGGCGATAATCTGGGGCAACTAAAATCGCCACTTCCACATCATGGTCATCCGCATAAACCGTTAATAAACCAAGCAACTCTCCCTCTTGATAATGGAGGAAAAAGGCCGGCATATTGGGATCAAAATTAAGCATATTGGAGAGATAAGGTTCTCGAAAGGTTTGGTCATAGGCTTGACAGCTAGCAATCAATGCTTTTGCTGCCTTTCGTTCTTTTTCCGTCAATTGGTTGGTTGCTCGAATCACTCTTGTCTCTCCTTTATTTGTCTGACCTTATTTTACCAATTAAAAAGCATTTGAGCAATTTTTACCTAAACTACTACTTTAAAGAGGCAATTATACTTTTCTCAGGAAGAACTATGACAAAGCGCCTAAATTTTAGTAAAATAGAAGGGAAACTAACTAAACGAAACAGGTAATAATTATGTCTATTAAACTTATTGCAGTTGATATTGATGGAACGCTTTTAAATAGCCAACGTCAAGTTACACCGGAAGTCTTTCAAGCCATTCAAGATGCCAAGGCTGCTGGTGTAAAGGTTGTTATCGCGACTGGTCGTCCTATTCCTGGGGTGCTTCCTCTTCTTGAAGAACTTAACCTCAACCAAGACGGAGATTATGTTATCACCTTCAATGGTGGTCTTGTCCAAGAAACTTCTACTGGTAATGAATTAATTCGTGAGACTCTCTCATACGAAGACTACCTTGACATTGAGGTTTTGGCTAACAAGCTTGGTGTTCATTCTCACGCTATTACTAAAGATGGTATCTACACAAGTAATCGCAACATTGGCCGCTACACGGTTCATGAGTCTACACTTGTTCATATGCCGATTTACTATCGTACACCTGAAGAGGTGGCTGACAAGGAATTCGTTAAGGCCATGTATATCGATGAACCTGAAATTCTTGATGTAGCTATTGCCAAACTTCCACAGGAATTTTATGACCGCTTTACTATTGTAAAATCAACACCATTTTACCTAGAAATTCTCAAGAAAACAGCCAACAAAGGAATTGCTGTAACCCATCTTGCTGAGAAACTCGGTCTTTCTAAAGAAGAAACAATGGCTATCGGTGATGAAGAAAATGACCGTGCTATGCTTGAAGTCGTTGGCTCTCCTGTTGTTATGGAAAATGGTAATCCAGAAATGAAGAAAATTGCGAAACACATCACAAAATCAAATGATGAATCTGGTGTCGCTTATGCTATTAGAAAGTGGGTTCTAGAATAATATGTATACCTATAAAACTGGACTCAGTACTTCTGAGCATGACCGTTTTGTTATAGATAGTCCTCAAACAAACTTATTACAAAGTAGTTCATGGGCAAAAATCAAGGATAGCTGGGGAAATGACCGCCTAGGTTTCTATCAAGATGGTAATCTCGTTGCTGTCGCTAGTGTCCTTATTCAGCCACTCCCTCTTGGATTTTCTATGATTTATATTCCTCGTGGACCTATTATGGATTATCAAGATAAAGACTTGCTCGCCTTTGTTATGGCTTCACTTAAAAAATATGCCAAAACAAAGCGTGCTCTCTTTGTGAAATTTGACCCAAGCCTTTTTGTGACAAAGAACCTGATTTCACAAGAAGCTGAAATCCGTAAAGAGACTATGACGATTGCCAAAGACATCCAGGCTCTTGGCGTTGAATGGACAGGCCTCACTGAAGATATGGCTGAAAATATCCAACCTCGCTTCCAGGCTAACATCCATAAGGAAGATTTCACTGAAGAACAACTCTCTAAGAGCACCAAGCAGGCTGTTCGTACTGCTCGAAACAAGGGAATTTCAGTTCAATTTGGTGGCACTGAGCTTCTTGAACAATTCGCT
Source organism: Streptococcus sp. 21.1 (assembly GCF_016648635.1). NCBI lineage: Bacteria > Bacillati > Bacillota > Bacilli > Lactobacillales > Streptococcaceae > Streptococcus > Streptococcus sp. 21.1. Next base: position 26,405 of record NZ_JACLQL010000017.1, read on the forward strand.
TCTCTGATGAAGAAGACAGAGGCCCGTAAAAACATCCACCTTCGTGGAATCGATTATTATGAAAAGTTGTTGACTACTTACCCAGAGTCTTCTTACATTACACTCTCAACACTAGATTTACCAGCCCGTCTCAAAGACCTCAATAAGCAACTCGAAAAGAACATTGCTGATGCAGCCAAGTTTACTGAAAAAACTAAACCAGGAAAAATCGAGAACAATAAACAAGAACACAAAAGACTTAAAGAAGAAATTGACTTCCTTCAAGAAAAGGTTGATGCTGGAAATAAGACGGTCCCACTCTCAGGTACACTCGTTCTTGAATTTGGCAAGACATCTGAGAATATCTATGCAGGAATGGATGAAGACTACCGCCGTTATCAACCGGCTATCCTGACATGGTATGAGACAGCTAATCACGCTTTCGAGCGTGGTGCCGAGTGGCAAAACATGGGAGGAATTGAAAATTCGCTTGATGGTGGCTTGTACAATTTCAAGTCAAAATTTAACCCACGCATTGAACAATTTATTGGGGAATTTAACCTTCCAGTTAGCCCTCTTTACGGACTAGCCAATTTTGCCTATAAAGTCCGTAAGAAATTGCGTAGCAAACATTAATAATATATAAAATGAGACTCCACCTTGGAAGTCTCATTTTTTGATGATATCTTAGTCTTTATCAGGAATAACCTTAAATAAATAATAGGTGATGAAGACTGTCAAACAAAAAAGTCCGATTTTCACCCAAAGGATAGGTGCAAAAAAGATTGAAATTCCCATCAAAACATAGATTTGGATGATAATCTTTTTCTTTCGTTCTTTGGCAATTGATTTGGTTTCTCTAAAATCGGCTACATAACTTTGATATAGCTTAGTATGATATAACCATTTCTCAAAACGTTTTGAACTTCTAGCAAAGCAAGCAATGGCTAAAAGTAGAAAAGGTGTTGTGGGTAAGATTGGAAGCGGAATTCCAAGAATTCCCAAACCAAGAGAGACAAACCCTAACGAGAGATAAATTACTTTCATAAATACTTTCCTTTTAAAAAGCTGCACTAATGTATTTAGTGCAGCTCTTCTGCTATTGTTAAATATCTGTCAGTGGAGTCGCTGTGTCTGGTGAGGTATCATAAACTTTGAAGTCAGTTCCAACACCAAAGTCAGCACGTGCCAACTGATTTTCCATCGTCATGTGGGCCAACTCCTTGATATTATTTTCTTTAGAAAGGTGACCCAAGTAAATCTTTTTAGTTTTGTTACCAATGGTACGAATCATAGCATCCGCTCCATCTTCATTACACAAGTGACCTTGATCAGAGAGGATACGTTGCTTGGTTGACCAAGGATATGAACCTGCTCTGAGGATTTCAATATCATGATTGGACTCAATCAGATAGCCATCAGCATTCTCAATAATACCTGCCATACGATCAGAAACATAACCCGTATCCGTCAGCATGACGAAACTTTTTCCATCTTTCATAAAGCGATAGAACTGTGGATCAATAGCATCGTGACTAACTCCAAAAGACTCAATATCAATGTCCCCAATGGTCAGAAGCTTGTCACGAGAAAAAACATGTTTCTGGCTATTATCAATCTTGCCAAGCATATTTTTACTATCCATAATTTGCCAGGTTTTCTCATTGGCGTAGATATCCATGCCATATTTACGAGCTAAAACGCCTACACCATGGATGTGATCCTTGTGTTCATGAGTAACTAAGATAGCATCCAGATCACTCGGATCACGATCAATTTCAGCTAGCAAACTTGTGATTTTCTTACCAGACAAGCCAGCGTCCACAAGAATCTTCTTTTCTGGAGTCTCCAAATAAAAGGAATTACCAGTTGACCCTGAAGCCAAAATACTATATTTAAACCCTAAATCTGAGGTCATTTCTACTACATCTCCCATTCATCAACCATCATGGCATCCTTGTCATATGGAAGCACAATTGTAAAAGTTGAACCCTTACCATACTCACTCTTAGCCCAAATAAAGCCCTTATGTTGTTTAATAATTTCTTTTGCAATGGACAAGCCAAGACCAGTTCCACCCTGAGCACGACTTCTAGCCTTATCAACACGGTAAAAACGGTCAAAAATTAACGGCAAATCTTTCTTAGGAATACCCAAACCTTGGTCAGAAATAGAAACAATCAACTGTGAATCAGTTGTCTTCATAGACACTGTAATCTTACCACCATCAGGCGAATACTTGATAGCATTATTAAGAATATTATCCACGACCTGGGTCATCTTATCTGTATCAATCTCCACCCAAATCGAGTTTACCGGATAATCTCGAATAATTTCGTAAGTTTTACCTGTATTAGTTTCTTGACTCTTAATCTGATCGAAACGATTCAATATATAGGTCATGAAGGCCGTGAAATTAGTCATTTCAACGTCAAGCTGGGTACTCTTATTGTCAATACGAGACAGTGCCAAGAGGTCAGAAATCATTCGCATCATACGATTGGTCTCATCCAAAGAAACTTTGATAAAGTTAGGGGCAATCTCTTCGTCAAGAGCACCATCATCAAGTGCCTCCAGATAAGATTTTACAGAAGTCAAAGGTGTACGCAACTCATGACTAACGTTTGATACAAAGAGTCGACGTTCCCGCTCTTCTTTTTCCTGCTCAGTGGCATCGTGAAGGACGGCAACCAGACCTGAGATAAAACCAGATTCTTTACGAATAAGAGCAAAGTTAACGCGTAGGGTCACAAACTCATCGTTGGCATCTCGACGAGACAAATGAATCTCAGGAGTCTTAGATAACAATTCATTATAGGTATAGGGGTTTTCGCCATCTAATAAATCTAAAATGGACATCTGTGTCGCTGTTTCAAAATCTAGATTCAACAAACGCTGAGCTGTGCTATTAATCATGGTAATTTGACCACGTCGATTAGTCGCAATGACTCCATCACTCATATAAGAGAGGACTGATGATAAGCGGTTTTTTTCCTGGGCTAGATTTTCATGCGTCAAACGAAAAACGTCCGATAAATCATTCAAGCTGTCAGCTAGCTCTAAAAGCTCTGGATCACCCTTTAAGCGTAACTCCTCATTATAGTTACCTGCCATTAGGGACTTGACTCTCTTGGTCAACTTTCGAATATTTTTGACTCGTCGATAATCACGATAAGCAAGAAAAATAAAGTAGAAAGCCACAAAAAGGAGCGTAAAGAGTAAGGCTAGTTCAAAGCTTGTGATGTTTAAGCCAATACTAGTCATAATTCTTCATATAATAACCAACACCACGACGCGTCAAAATATATTCAGGACGACTAGGTGTGTCTTCAATTTTTTCACGGAGACGACGAATGGTTACGTCAACCGTACGAACATCACCAAAATAGTCATAACCCCAAACAGTTTCAAGCAAATGTTCACGAGTCATCACTTGTCCCATATGAGTTGCCAAATGGAAAAGCAACTCAAATTCACGGTGTGTGAGTTCGACTTCATTTCCACGTTTTTTAGCAACAAATGCATCTGGAACAATAATCAACTCCCCAATTGAAATCTCCTGCTTGCCTGAGTTAGAGCTTTCTTCTGCTGCTGTTTCAATAGTCTCTGTACGACGCAAGTGAGCTTTGATACGTGCCAACAATTCACGATTAGAAAATGGTTTCGTCACATAGTCATCTGCCCCAATTTCTAGCCCGATAACCTTATCAAACTCGCTATCCTTAGCTGAAAGCATGATAATTGGTGTATGACTTGTCTTTCGAATTTCCTTAGCAACTTCTAAACCATCTAGTTCAGGCAGCATCAAGTCCAGGATGACCAAGTCTGGTTTTTCAGCTTCAAACTGCTCCAATGCTTCACGACCATCAAAGGCCGTAACCACTTCATAACCTTCTTTAGTCAGATTAAACTTGATGATATCCGAAATTGGTCTTTCATCATCAACAACAAGAATTTTTTTCATATAAACACCTCATCGGTTTTCTTAAGTCATTCAATTTTGTAAAGTAGAAAACTTTACGTATCAAACATATTATACCAAAAAATAGGTTAAGGACCAAGTTTCTACTATAGATATTGAGCTAATATACAAGCTTTCCTTCTTTTTTGAGATACCTTTGCAATGTGTAATCTGTTAAAAGGCGAACATTATGATTGAATTTTCAAACATTTTTGACATTTTCCTATATCTATAGTAAAATACACTCTTGTTGTTACATATATTAATGTAAAATTTTAGGAGGCTCTTATGGCACTTATTGAATTTAAAAATGTCAATAAATATTACGGAGATTATCATGCACTTCGTGACATCAATCTAGAAATTGAAAAAGGACAAGTTGTGGTTCTCTTGGGACCTTCTGGGTCTGGGAAATCTACCCTTATCCGTACAATCAATGCCTTGGAATCCATCGATAACGGTACGCTTATCGTTAACGGACATAATGTTACGGAAGCTTCTGCCAAAGACTTGGTTGAGCTTCGTAAGGAAGCAGGGATGGTATTCCAACACTTCAATCTCTACCCTCACAAAACTGTTCTTGAAAATGTAACCTTGGCACCTATCAAGGTTCTTGGAATCAGTAAGGCAGAGGCTGAAAAGACTGCTGAAAAATTCCTTCGCTACGTTAACATGTGGGACAAGAAAGATTCTTACCCTGGTATGCTTTCCGGTGGACAAAAACAACGTATCGCTATCGCCCGTGGTCTTGCCATGAATCCTGAGCTCTTGCTCTTTGATGAGCCAACGTCAGCCCTTGACCCAGAGACTATCGGTGACGTACTGGCGGTTATGCAGAACCTTGCCAAAGGTGGCATGAACATGGTAGTTGTTACCCACGAAATGGGCTTTGCCCGCAGTGTTGCAGACCGTATCATTTTCATGGCTGAAGGTCAGGTTCTTGTGGATACTACGGATGTGGATGGTTTCTTTGACAATCCAACTGAACCTCGTGCTGTTCAATTCCTTTCTAAGATTATCGACCACAACTCTGATCGTGTCCAAGTGGATGCCTAAGGAGGTTGCCTATGATTTTCAAAAAAATCTTACGTTACCTAACTGTCGCATGCTTAGCAATTGTCACTATTTTTCTTATCTCGAGTCACAAGACTAAGGCTGAAGACACTAGTAAGCTCCTAGATAGTAAAGCAGTCCAAAAAATCGTTAAGCGAGGAACACTTAATGTCGGTGTGAAGCAAGACGTTCCTAACTTTGGTTACTATTCTGCTAAGACTAATGCCTACGAAGGGATGGAAGTTGATCTTGCTAAAAAGATCGCCAAAGAACTTAAGGTTAAGGTCAATTACATTCCAGTAACAACGCAAACCCGTGAACCACTTATGGATAACGGAACTATCGACTTACTTATCGCTACCTATACCATCAATGATGAACGTAAGGCTTCTTATGCCATCTCAAATCCTTACTACTATGATCAAATTGGTTTCTTGGTTCTTAAGGACTCAGGTATTAACAAAATCTCAGACTTGAATGGTAAGACTATCGGTGTTTCTCAAGGTGCGTCAACTAAGGCTGCTTTGCAAGAGTATGCTTCAGCTAATAACCTTAAGTTCAACTATGTTCAACTCGGATCTTTCCCAGAATTGGCTGTTTCTCTTTACGCTCACCGCATCGATGCTTTCTCAGTTGATAAATCTATCCTCTCCGGATATGAAAGTAAAAAGACTAAAACCTTAAAAGAAGGTTTCAAAACACAAGAATACGGTATTGCCTCAAGCAAGTCTAACCAAGAGTTGATTGATTATACCAACGATTT
>NZ_JACLQL010000018.1:0-27320 GCF_016648635.1 Streptococcus sp. 21.1
CAACACTTTTTTCGAAGTTTTTTCACTTCTCGTGTTCGCCGCCTCTTCCGAAGCAGCTTATTTATAATATCATCTCTTATCTCTCTTGTCAATAATTTGCAGCGATTTTAATTTTCTTTTTTTTTACAATGCTTTTTAATGGTGTTTTTTCTCTCGATTTTACTAAAAAAAAGAAGAGTAGAACTCCTTACTCTTCTTCATCTTTATTTTTATTTTCAATTCTTTCTTTGACTTCATCGTAAGATAGGGCATGGTTATCTTCTTCTGAGTCTCCAAGAGAATCCACCGGCATCTTACCAGTCTCATAAATTGACTTGATTTGTGCAGCATCAAGTGTTTCATACTTAAGCAAAGCTTCTGCAATGAGAGCATGTGTTTCTCGGTTTGCATTGATAATTTCAGCCGCTTTATCGTGTGCCTCAACTAAAAGTGATCGAATTTCTTCGTCAATAAGTTGAGCTGTATGAGCTGAGTAAGACTTATCTGTCGTAAATTGTCCTGGATTCATCGCATGATTACCCTCATATTGGACTGGTCCAAGTTTTTCGCTCATACCATATTCAGTAACCATTGCACGTGCCAGCTGTGTTGCTTGCTCAAAGTCATTTGAAGCACCTGAGGTTTGAACGTTGAAAATAATTTCTTCTGCAACGCGTCCACCCATAAGGCCTGCCAATTGTTCTTTTAGCTCATCTTTAGATGACAACATCTGATCCTCTTTTGGTAGAGAAATCATATAACCACCTGCTCGACCTCGTGGAACAATAGTAACCTTGTGAACATCACGAGCGCTAGAAAGTGTCAAACCAACAATTGTATGACCTGCTTCATGGTAAGCCACAACTTTACGTTCATTTTCTGAAACTTGGCGGTCTTTCTTAGATGGTCCGGCAATAACACGATCCTCTGCTTCATCGATATCACTAGCATCAATTCTAGTCTTACTACGTCGTGCTGCAACTAGAGCTGCCTCATTCAAGACATTCTCTAAGTCGGCTCCGACAAAACCTGGAGTTTGTTGAGCCACAACCTTAAGGTCAACATCTTCAGCCAATGGTTTATTTTTAGCATGAACTTTCAAGATAGCTTCTCGGCCTTTTACATCTGGGCGACCGACAAGAACTTTACGGTCAAAACGTCCTGGACGTAGGAGGGCTGGGTCAAGAACATCACTACGGTTGGTTGCAGCAATGACAATGATATTCTCATTCCCATCAAAACCATCCATTTCAATCAACAGTTGGTTAAGGGTTTGTTCGCGTTCGTCGTTACCACCGCCCATTCCAGTACCACGACGACGCCCAACCGCATCGATTTCATCAATAAAGATAATAGCACGTTCAGCCTTTTTAGCGTCTTCAAAAAGACTACGAACACGACTTGCTCCGACACCGACAAACATCTCTACAAAGTCAGAACCTGAGATACTAAAGAAAGGAACATCTGCTTCACCAGCTACAGCTTTAGCAAGAAGAGTTTTACCTGTCCCTGGAGGACCTTCAAGGAGGACACCTTTAGGGATACGTGCACCAAGTGCTTTATATTTACGTGGATTTTTGAGGAAATCTACGACTTCTACAAGTTCTTCTTTTTCTTCTTCCGCACCAGCCACATCTGTGAAACGAACTTTAATATTCTCTTTTGATTGAGTCTTAGCACGGTTGCGGCCAAAATTCATTGCACCGCGGTTACCGCCTTGATTCATCATGAAAAGGAAGAAAATAGCAATCCCAATCAAAGGTAGGTAACTAAAAAGATATGAAATCCAAGCACCACTTGAACTTTCACGTATCATTTTAACATTAACATCAGCTGCTTCTGATGCTGATTGCAATTTCTGCATGGTTGTTTCATTCTGCAGCACAGTCGATGTAAAGCTACGTGTCTCTGATGATGCACTACCTAAAAATGGTAGACTAAGGTCAGTATCAACCTTTTCAGCCTTTTTGTAGCTACCTTTAACTTCAATGATACTACCGTCTGGCTGATAAGTGATAGATTTTACCTTACCATCTTCAATTTTCTTAACCAACTGTGTGTAAGACAATTGTTGACTTGAGCTTTGGCTTCCTCCTGCAAAGTATTGTACTCCAGTTACAACCGCAATAATAACTATGATGTAGAGAAAAGCATTCCGTAAGAAGCCATTATTATTTTTATTATTCATAAATTAATTAGACCTTTACTTATTTTGTATAAATTTCTTCTTTTAGGACACCGACATAAGGGAGGTTACGGTATTTTTCATCATAGTCTAGTCCGAAACCAACGATAAATTCATTAGGGACATCATAACATACGTAATCTGCCTCAATATCAACAACACGACCCTCTGGTTTATCAAAAAGAGTTGCGATTTTGACTGAATTGGCTTTACGGTACTTGAACATATCTCGAAGATAAAGGAGCGTACGACCTGTATCAATGATATCTTCAATAAAGATGATGTCTCGTCCTTCAACATTAGTGTCAACATCTTTAAGAATCTTTACTTCACCACTGCTGACAGTTCCGCCACCATAACTTGAAACGACCATAAAGTCCATCTCAATATGGGTATCAATATGTTTGATAAGTTCTGCCATAAATGGAACAGCACCTTTCAAAACACAGACTAGAAGAGGATTTTTCCCCGCATAATCCTCTGTCAGTTGTTGTCCTAGTTCTTTAGTTTTAGCTACGATATCCTCTTGGGAAAAGAGGACTTTTTTAATGTCTTTTTCTAACATTTGGGTTCCCTTTCTCGAAGTCAATATTCTGTTATTATACCACTTTTACTTCAATCATCGTTATTTGAACATGGTATTTGATTAGAAATTCTTATAAATGACTACAGTGCCATAAAGTATAGCATTTTCAGGTCTTTTTTTCAAATAGAGACGCCCAGCAACATAAAGAAAAATAATATGACCATCTTGTTCTCCTACAATGGCTTTTTGACGATCCTTCTCTAAAATCTTATTGTCTATAAACAGTCGTCTTAATTTTTTATGGTGACTACCAAGGTCAATCTTATCGCCTTCTTTTCTATGACGAATCACTATTGGGGCATCTGACCAAATACTAATAGCATCTGTGTTAGAAACGTCATTGAATTCTGAAAAAGTCAAGGTATAATCCTCAAACTCAACAGATTTTCCAAATTCTAAGAGACAAGGAGGGGATAAAGAGATAGCCTCTTCTTTCCTTATAAGGAAAGAAGTCTGTGTTTTTACTAGTTCGTAACCATTTTTTAGGGGGATCTTTCCTGAAACATTTTTCCTTAGATAACTTATCAATTGATTAAATTGGCCTTTAGAAAGCTGTAAATCAGGAAAGGAGTCTAAATAATTCTGAAGAAGAAAGAGCTGGACAGCATCTGACTGTTGCTGAAAAACAGATAAATCAGTGATAGTAATATCCTTTGTTAACTCTCCTAGAGCTTGCTCCATAAGACCAATCTCCTCGGCTAAAAGACAAAGGTGCTCCTTAATTTTAGGATTTTCCTGAGATAAAGTAGGAAGATAGGACAGTCTGATGCGATTCCGAAGGTAGGCTAGTGAAGTATTACTCCTATCTTCAAAATGGAAAGTTACGGGAAGCTGAGCTTTCGTAAGATGCAAAAAGGGACGAATAATCTGACCAGTGCCAAATGGTCTGATAGCTGAAATTCCTGTCAGGTGTCTTAAACGACTTCCTCTCAACAGTCTCATAAAAATTGTCTCTGCCTGATCATCTGCATGATGGGCTGTTACAAGAGCAGAGTAATCATAATCTTTCATGACCTGCTTAAAAAACTCATAGCGAAAGGTACGGGCAGCATTTTCTGAAAACTTTCCTGAGAATGCACTATAGTGAAAAGGGACCTTGTGTTCCTCTGCCCAATGACGTAAATACGCTTCTTCATGCTCCGACTCTTGTCGTTGTTTATGATTAACGTGAGCAATCCCCAACTGAATATCCAAATCTTTTTGATGGTTATACAAAAAGTGCAGCAAACTCATAGAGTCTGCTCCACCTGATACTGCTACTAAAATTTTCTTGTGCCGGTTAAAATAACCCTTGGCTTGCATCATTTGCAACAATTTTTGTGTCATTATTTCAAAATTCCATAAACATCATCTGCAATTGAGGTGATTTTGTCATAGCCTTCTTTATCCGTAAAAATCGATAAAATAAAGGGAGAATCTGCATAAACAATAGCGACATCATGTTTTAAGTCGTAGGCATCCCCTATTTTATGTGCAACAGGGACATCAATGTTTTTGGAAATACGTTCGCCATCATAGTCCGTGCTTGAAAGATAATTGATAATATCTCCATTTTGTCTATAAACAGCCTCCATCAAAGTACCTGCGGCTCTAGCAGTCAACTCCTTTTTATCCATATTCCACGAGGTCGCTGCGGCTTTATCTACTGATTTTTGGAAGGCTTTATCATACTGATTGGCTACATAATAACCTAATATATTTGTCGCTACATTATCTGAGTTTTGGGCTACAGCCTTTAACAGATTTTCCAAGCTATAATTCTTATCATCAGGCATCTTACTAATCTTTCCAGAACCATCTGGATCATAAGCACCTGGAAAACCATTCACAGCAGAGGTATATTGATACTCATCTGATAATGCTAATTTCTCTTGAGACAGACGTTCCTGTGCATAGTAGAGTACACCAAGCTTGGCTACGCTAGCTGCATACATGCTTTTTTCGTCATTGATAGCAGCTACTCGGTCCGTATCAAGCTGTTTAACATAAACTGAGATGCGTTCTTGATTGTTATACTTCTCATTAAGGACTTTTTGAACAGCCTCGATGCGATTGTCAGTCGTTGACAAATCAGAAGCGTTAATCCAACCCTCTCCGTCTACCAAATAGTAGGTCCCAGCATGCGTCTGAGCTGCTTGACTAACCTTAATGGGTTTAAAACTAGCGAGTTTGGAGTCAGCTTTTTCAGTCCCTAAAACGTAAGGTTCTTTGTATACCGTTAAACCATCTTTAGTCCAGAAGGTCATATCTACTGTTTTTTGATTATAGATACTGTCGTCTACAATTGATTTCTGACTAGCGGCTACATAATCACCATCTTGAAGTTGGAAAACAGGTTCACCTTTAGCATTCCAAAAAATAGCAGAAATCGATAGTTTGGTATCCGCTTGGATACTGGTTTTAAATTCTGTTAAATCCTTGTTCTTATAAGTTAGGATAGTTGTTATCGTTCTTGGATTTTTAGGAATCTGTTTAAATTGAGTCAAACTAGCTGTAGTATTTTGAGTCAATTTTTGGACCTGTTTTGGGGTCAGAGTTAGCTCCTTCTCCATAGGAAGTAGGACCAGAGGGCTAGAAGATACAAGCACAACAGTTGCAGCTATTAAGAGCTTTTTCATGCTTGTTTCTTCACCTCCTCTTTCCTCGGTAATTCCGTTTTAAGTTGCTGATTTTTTTCTGATAGTTCCTCTAACTTGGCTTCTGAATAGGTTAAAAAAGTTTCTACAGTTTTAAGTAAATCTTTCATTAGGGTAATAAGCTTGGTACAGGATAGATAGACTCTCCTTCACGTGAATAATAGTACTTAGCACGCGCATATTTCTCGGCGAAAGCATCATCCTTAAGTTTCTTAGCCAAATCCTTTCGTTCCTTTGTCTGATCTGACAATTTATCATAGTCTTTCTGAAGCGACAAGACTTCCTTCTCTTGCTGTTTGATGTTCATATAGGTCTCAACCAGATTGTAGGTTGGCAAGATAAAGAGTAAAACAACCACAAAGAGAATCCACCCCATAAAGCGATTCCTTTGTTCGTGTTCGGCACGCTCTAATCGTTGCTCTTGATTGGCACTATCAATGTAATCATTCGTAAGCTGTACAATATTAGGCTTCTTGCTCATCTACTTCAATCCTTGTTTCACTTATAATCTCGTACATTTTTGCCGCATCTTCTTTTTTCGTACTATCTTTCATTTCTAGAACACGGACAGTCAAGAGTTTATTTCCAAAACGAACTTCCACTTGGTCACCAATTTTTAAATCTGTAGATGACTTAGCGAGTACACCATTTACTTTTATACGCCCTTTATCAGCCACTTCTTTAGCCACTGGACGGCGTTTGATAATTCGTGATACTTTTAAATATTTGTCTAATCTCAATGTTACTGTTTCCTTTTCGTTAGGATATCTCTTCTATGATAGCATTTTTTTTAGAAAATAGGGGACTAAAGCCTTTTCAATACAAAAATAAGAGGATCGACACTAGTCGACCCTCTCAGGAGATTTATGAAAAAGAAAAGTTTTAGGATGTTTTATAGTATAGAGAGACTTACTTAAACTTTCCTTAAGCTTCTTTTTTTTCTTTACGTTCTTTGATTTCCATAAATGTCTGTCCAAAAATCTTTAATTCTTCAAGAATTTCATAGTCTTTCTTGTTACGAACATCAAAAGTAATCTCTACTTTCCCCTGGTTATCACTGATTTTTGCTTTTAAATGCGTTTTAGAGATGGCTTCGAAATAATCTTGAGTCAAGAAGAATTTGAGAGAGGCTTTTTCGAAACGAACAATAATAGTATCGTTCTTACGCTCAACTAATTCTGCAAAGGCAGCATCCAAATAAGCCTTAACCAGACCAATCTCAATGAGATAGGCAACTTGGTCTGGATATTCTCCAAAGCGGTCAATAAGCTCATCTTGAAGGTCTTGATAGTCTTTCTGATTCTCAATTTCTCGAATACGCTTATAAATTTCAATTTTTTGGCGCTCGTCAGAAATATAGTCATAAGGGAGGTAAGCATCAATCTGAAGATTGAACTCTGCATTTCCTTTACGTCGAACTTGAGTTTTACCTTGACGTTTATTGATAGCCTCTTCCAAGAGTTGCGAGTACATTTCGAACCCGACTGAGTCGATGAAACCACTTTGAGAAGCACCAAGAATGTTCCCGGCACCACGAATTGATAAATCACGCATGGCTATTTTGAAACCTGATCCCAGTTCTGTAAAGCCCTTAATAGCATCCAATCGCTTCTCAGAGACTTCCGTCAACACTTTGTCAGGACGATACATGAGATAGGCGTAAGCAATTCGATTACTACGTCCCACACGACCTCTCAACTGATAAAGGGTAGATAAGCCCATGTGATCTGCATTCTCAATGAAGAGAGTATTAACGTTGGAGATATCAATCCCTGTCTCAATAATGGTCGTTGCTACCAATACATCGTAATCACCATTCAAGAAATCCAAGAGGGTATTCTCCAACATAACCTCACTCATCTGACCATGAACAAATCCGATACGTGCTTCAGGGACTAGCTCATGTAATTCAGAAACTTTTTGATCAATGGTTTCAACACGATTATAAACATAAAAAATCTGACCACCTCGGTCCATCTCTCTTAATATCGCTTCTCGAATAAGACCAGGATTGGTTTCCATAACATAAGTTTGAACTGGATAACGGTTGGTAGGGGCTGTCTCAATAATCGACAAATCACGAATACCTAACATAGACATATGAAGCGTACGAGGAATAGGTGTCGCAGTTAGAGTAAGGACATCAACCTTAGCTTTCAACTCCTTAAGTTTCTCTTTATGCTTCACGCCAAAACGTTGTTCTTCATCAATTACTAGCAAGCCTAAGTCAGAAAACTTAACATCTTTAGACAGTAGGCGGTGGGTACCAATAATAATATCAATACGCCCTTTAGCTAGATTTTCAATAGTCTCATTCTGTTCTTTTTTACTTCTAAAACGACTGAGTTCATCTACTTCAACGGCATGATTTTCAAAACGCTCTTTAAAATTCAAATAGTGCTGATGGGCAAGAACCGTTGTAGGAACTAGGATAGCAACTTGCTTTCCATCATTGACTGCCTTGAAGGCGGCACGCATAGCTACCTCTGTCTTACCAAAACCAACATCACCAACCAAGAGACGATCCATGGGTTTGTCTGACTCCATGTCTGCCTTAATTTCCTTGATAGAACGCAATTGATCCTCTGTCTCAGCATAGGCGAAATCATCTTCGAAATCCCTTTGGTTATCATCATCTGGTGAAAATGCAAAACCTTTAAGTTGACTGCGTTCGGCATAGAGTTTTAGGAGGTCATCAGCAATATCCTCTACTTGCTTACTTACTTTTTGTTTAGTCTTTTGGAAACGCCCATCATTGAGTTTATTAATTTTAGGCTCTTTTCCGTCCGCTGACACATACTTAGAGAGACTCTCAATCTGCTCAACAGGTAGAGAAATTGTTGCAGCATCCTGATATTGGATGGTCAAGTAGTCACGATGCACCCCTTTAATCTCAATAGTCTCGATACCTTTAAATTGTCCGATACCATGAGTCTGATGTACAACATAATCACCTTTTTCAAGCTCATTGTAATCTTTTAGACGCTCAGCATTGGAAACGTGACTGGCACGCGCACGACGTTTTACTTTTTTATGGAAAATCTCACGTTCAGTGACCAGAACAAGCTTTTCATCAGCAAAGTAAAAACCATTGGATAAGTTTCCTAGAACTAATTGAGGCTTATAAGGAATCAAATCTCCAAAACTACTAAGTGGTAAATCTAAATCATATTCTTCCAAGGTTTCCTTCAAAGATTTGAGTTGCTTTTCAGACCCCACTTGTAAAATAACTGTAGCCTTATTCTTGGTATAGCGATGTATTTCATCAACTAGAAGTGGAAACTGGTTAAAGAACTCCTGCATAGGGTATTGCGTGAATTGATACAACTTATCAAATTTAAGATTTCCCAAGCCCTTATGAAAATTCGAAAAGAAACTAGCTGGCTGATAGTTACGTAAAGTCTTAAATGAATCCACTAAGTAATTTAGATGACTCAGAGACTTGCCTTGGTGAAGATCCTCAGTTAAAAGATTAGCCACCTCCAATTCAAGACGTCCATGGCGGTCCACTATCTTTTGAAAATCATCAATGAATACAGGAGTTCCCTTTGGAAGGTAGTCAAATAAGGTATAAGCCTTATCATAAAAGAGAGACAAAAACTTACGTAAATCTTTATGACGGTAGCCATCAATCGTAACCGACAGAACTTCCTCAAGGTAAGCCTTATGAGGACCTTCTGCCTTCGAGACCGCACTTTCTAGGGCCTTCTCAGCACGTTGGTAATCCTCTCTTGTTAAGATAATATCATCTGCTGGTGATACGATAACATGCTCTAAATTGTCTAAAGATTTCTGACTATCGCTATCAAACTGACGAATGCCATCAATCTCGTCTCCAAAAAATTCTAAACGGTAGGGGAGCTCTGAAGTCATTTCATAAATATCTAAAATGTCGCCCCTACGACTATACTCACAAGGTGAGAGAACTTGCTCCACTCTTTGGTATCCAATATGAGTCAGATGCTTACTGAGAGCCTCTAAATCATGTTCCTCCCCTAGTGTTAAGTCAATGCGAGAGTCTTTATAAACCTTAGGGTTAGGCAAATGTAACTTAGTACCAACTAAACTCGTGACCAAAACCCCACTGGCCTCTTTATCCATTAAAAAATTAAGACTTTCAAGACGAGAATGGGTCTTTTCTGGTGAAGCGAAGATAAACTCTGCAGCTACTACATCATCTGCAAAAAAAGAATAAACCTTATCCTCTCCTAAGATAGCTGACAAATCTCCTGTCAGTTGCTCAGCTTCATTTTGTGTTGAAGTAACGATTAAAATCTTAGGAACCTGCTCAGAAAGAGCAGATGCCATGACAACTGCCTTGCTGGAACCAGAAAATCCCATGACCAACTGCCTACTCAATAGGGTTACTTTATCACGCCACTCAAGCAATTGATGATTCTTCTCAAAAAGGTCTAATAGAGTATTAGCCATTATAACGCCTCATAGTATCTTCGAAATCATTGGTTTTCAGGTAATGATTGAGGGCTGTCTCTACCTTGTCTAAAGTCAGTAAAATTGTGGCATAGTCGTCTTCACTAAATTTTCCAAGGACATGATTAACGACCGTCATTCCTTTCTGTGGGCGGCCAATACCAATTTTTATACGGTCAAATTCTTGAGTGCCAGTTTCAGCAATGATAGATTTAATACCATTATGACCACCCGCTGAACCTTTTTGACGAAAGCGCAATTTCCCAACTTCCATATCTAAGTCATCGTAAATGACGATAAAATCCTCCATGGGAATATTGTAATAAGCTAGTAATGCTCTAACAGCTAGACCTGATAGATTCATAAAGGTTGTTGGTTTCACAAAATAAACCTTCTCACCATTTAAAAAGGTCGAAGCCACTTCAGCCTTAAAGGTCCTTTCTTCAGAAAAGGTTAATCCCAGTTCCTTAGCCATTAGGTCAATAGCCATAAAACCAACATTGTGACGTGTCTCATGGTATTTTGAACCAGGATTTCCCAAGCCAACTACTAATTTTGTCATTATTTCTCCTCTTTGATAAACAGCAAAAGGACTGAAAAATACTTTTCAGCCTTGTGCACTATTTTTTATTTTCTAAACGTTGAAACGGAATTCCATGATGTCGCCATCTTGGACAACGTATTCTTTTCCTTCTTCACGAAGGCGACCAGCTTCCTTAACAGCTTTCTCAGAACCATATTTAATGAGATCATCGTAAGACATAGTTACGGCACGGATAAAGCCTTTCTCGAAGTCAGAGTGGATAATTCCAGCTGCTTGTGGTGCCTTGATACCGCGTTTAAAGGTCCAAGCACGCACCTCTTTTTCACCAGCAGTGAAGTAAGTTCCAAGACCAAGCAAGTGATAGGCTGCGCGTGTCAGTTTATCAACTCCTGATTCTGTCAAACCAAGGTCTTCTAGGAACATCTCCTTATCTTCATCATCCAACTCAGAAATTTCTTCCTCAACACGTGCCGAGATAACAACTACTTCTGCATTTTCAGTCGCTGCAAACTCACGAATTTGCTTCACATAATCAATATCATCAGGATTTGCGACCTGATCTTCATCAACGTTAGCCACGTAAAGCACTGGTTTTGTTGTCAAGAGGAAGAGTCCCTTAACAATTTTTTGCTCTTCCTCAGTAAAATCAATCGTACGTGCAGACTTACCATCTTCTAGAACAGGTTTAATCTTTTGAAGAATGTTAAACTCTGCCACAGAATCTTTATCTTTTTGTGTACGTGCAATTTTTTCGACACGCGCATAACGTTTGTTGATTGATTCAAGGTCAGCCAAAATCAATTCTAGATTGATTGTATCAATATCAGCCATCGGATCTACAAAGGCATCCTCACGCCCTTGTTCACGCATAACGTTTTCATCATCGAAAGCACGAACGACATGGACAATCGCATCTACTTCACGAATGTTCGCCAAAAACTTATTTCCAAGACCTTCACCCTTTGATGCTCCTTTTACGATACCCGCAATATCTGTGAACTCAAATGTAGTTGGAACTGTCTTTTTAGGGGTAATAAGTTCAGTCAGTTTCGTCAAACGCTCATCTGGTACCTCAACCATTCCGACGTTTGGATCAATTGTTGCGAAAGGATAGTTAGCAGCCTCCGCACCCGCTTTTGTAATTGCATTGAAAAGAGTTGATTTACCAACGTTTGGCAAACCAACGATACCTGCTGTTAAAGCCATTAATTTATTTCTCCATAAAAAAGTAATTCAGTTAATTATAACACAAAAATTGTTAAAAATAGGCAACTTCCCTTTGAGAATCAGAAAAAGGAAAGCAAGGCAAAGAATGCTATAAAAAAGGTGATTAGGAACTATAGAAAGTTTTTATATTGCTAGTGAACTAATTTTCTGAACATAAAACTCTCGTTATATAGTCTCTCCAACATCTGTTATAAAACCTTCTTAAGTTTCTTCTCGAAATCATGACGACTCATCATGACCACATGATCACAATTCGTACAACGAATCTTAATGTCAGCTCCAAGACGGATTACTTCCCATTCATTAGCTTTTTTTCCTGTTGCTTTGATAGTACAAGCATGTGGTTTTTTCATTTCAACTAAACTTCCAATTTGGTACATAAATTCCCTTTCTAGTAAAAAAGTTATCCACAGTGGATAACTTTTTCGATTTTAGTTTGTTCTTACAGGTGTAATCAATTGAATAAAATTCTCACTGTCATCTGCTGGCGTCAATGTAAATGGACGTACTGGTGAAATGAAACGTACACGGACAGTCTCACTCTTAAGAGCTTTCAAAGCATCTATTAGGTAGGTTGGATTGAAACTAATGACCAAATCACTACCTGAAACATCTTGCACGTCAATATCCTCATTCACCTTTCCGACTTCTGGCGAATTAACATGGGCACTGACACTACCATTAATGATTTCGAGTTTAACGGTACCACTTTGACTAGCATTAGAAATCAAATATGAACGTTCCATAGCAGAACGAAGGCTAGCTGTCTCAAAAACAACTTCTGTTTCAAATGAATCGGACAAGAGACGATTAGTGTCCGGATAATTTCCTTCAAGTAAACGTGTATAGAAAGAAATTGTTTCACTACGGAATAGAATTTGATTTGCTGAGAAGAAGACCTCTAAGTTTTCAATATCATCGCTAAAAACTGCCGACAATTCTTTAAGTGAGCGACTTGGGATTACGACATCAAAGTTATCTGCAGAATGCTCCAAAACAAGTTGACGTTGGCTCATTCGGTGAGAGTCAGTTGCTACAGCTTTGAGATCTTTATGATTTGAAAGGACAAAGTGAACTCCGGTTAAAATTGGACGACTTTCTTGAGTGCTTGCTGCAAATGAAGTTTCAGCAATGATAGATTTTAACACTTTTGTGTCCATGAGTAATGGTGTCAAGCTATCAACTTCCTGAATACGGGGATATTGTTCAACATCTTTCCCTTTTAAAGTAATCTCTGATTTACCACTCTTTAGTAAAACTTGGTATTGTTCGATTTCTTCAAAAGTAAGGGTAACATCAGGCAAGCTTGAGACAACATTAATGAAAAAGTTTGCTTCCAAAAGGATACTACCTGGCTGTGTAATTAATAGACCTGCATTTTCTTCCGAAACTGAGATACTATTTTCAATTGAGATTTGCCCATTAGATCCTGTCAAATAGATACCATCACTGGTAACTTCGATTTTAATCGTCGATAGAATTGGGATAGCATTTTTAGAAGAAATAGCACGGCGAGTCGTATGAAGTGCTTGTAAGAAATAAGCTTTATTAATCGCAAATTGAATCATGATGCTCCTTTATTTTTATTAGTATTATTTTAGTAGTAGTAGTAGGTCTTGTGGACATTGTGCATAAGTCTACAAAACATAGTTTTATCAAGGCTTTGAACTTGTGCACAGCCTGTGGAAAAGTTTGAATAATTTTTAATAGTTATCCACAAGTATCATTTTATCTTGTTTTTGATGGTATCAATTTCAATGCGTAAACTGTCATCTTGGGCAATCATATTTTTGATTTTATTGTATGCATGTAAGACAGTTGAGTGGTCTCTTCCGCCAAATTCTTTTCCAATTTTTGGAAGGGAGTTATCAGTCATTTCACGCGCAAGATACATGGCTACCTGACGTGCCAAGACAATATTTTGTGTTCGTTTAGTTGCCTTAATTTCTTTTACAGTGACATTATAAAATTTCCCTACCTCAGTTTGGATATCCTCAATCGGAATAAGAGTTAACTTAGGACCGTCCATTTTACGTGCGCGAATAGCTTCAGCAGCTACCTCAACTGTGATAGTATCTAACTGGCGAACATTGGCAACTAAGCTAATATCTTTTAAGGCCCCCTCCAAGTCACGGACATTTGAATCAAATTGGCCAGCTAAATACTCAATTGTTTCAGGAGGAAAATGATAATCATAGTCCATAATCTTATTAGTAAGAATGGCCACTCGTGTTTCAAAGTCAGGTGGTGTGATATTGACGGTTAACCCCCATTTAAAGCGCGTGACAAGACGCTCTTCCATCTCGTTCAATTGATCTGGATTACGGTCGCTGGTCAGGACAATTTGTTTATTATTATTGTGAAGGACATTGAAAGTATTGAAGAATTCCTCTTGAGTGGCTTGCGTTGATTTTTTAGCCAATGATTGAATATCGTCAATTAAGAGAACGTCCAGATGACGATATTTAAGTTTTAGTTCGTCCATTTTATCTAAACGGATATGTACAACAAATTCATTAATGAAATTCTCTGCAGTAATGTATTTAATGCGTGCTTGAGGATTATCATGTAAGACCTTGTTTCCAATGGCATTGAGCAAGTGAGTTTTCCCGAGACCAGGTCCTCCGTAAATAAATAGAGGGTTATAAGTAGCTCCTGGTGAATCAGCTACAGCTAAAGATGCAGCAACTGACCAACGATTTTCATCCCCTTGGATAAAATTATCAAAGGTATACTTACTATTTAAGTCTGAGTCCAATGTAGGAAGAGCAGGGGTCTGCTGTTCCTTTTTATTACCAAAGTCATTATTTGCTACAGTTGAATTTGCCTCGTTTATGAGCGCTTCGTCAAAGACGTACTCAACTTTTATTTCACTATTATAGGCTTCAAAACCAGCCATCAAAATGAAAGATTGCATATTCTTTTCCCAGAATAGCTTTTTGACTTCTTCAAGCAGAATTGTAGCAACGTTATTTTGAACTTTGATGAGCTTGGTATCTAGGACATAATAATCAAAAGTGGCTTGTGTTAGTTCCTCTTTGGCCAGCTCTAAGAGCTTATTCCAAAAAAAATGCTCTTTTTCGGTCATTCCATCAATTCTCCTTCTTTATTCTTGTTCTCTGATTCTATCATAAAACAAAAAAGTTTTCCACAGGTCAGAAGATAAAAGTTTCCCGAGTTATCCACAGTTTAAAAAATACAATTCACATTGTGCACAATAGTTATCCACAAGTTGTGAATAAAAAAAGAAACCCTCGTAAATAAAGGGAGGGCAACATTTTTATGATGTGGATAAGTTTGTTTCTCTTTTCTCATCAATTCACAGATCAAATTAGCTTGTTGATAATTCTGTTAAAATCTTCTTCCGTCGAAAAGTGGATCTGAATAGTTCCAGAGTGATTTTTGTGATAACGAAGAGTAACGGGGAGACCAAGTGATTTTTCTAGTTCTTTTTCTCTATCTTTTATGTGAATATCTTTTTTTGATTTTTGTTTTTTAGGAAGTTCTTGAAGTCTTTTTTCCAGAGTACGAACGGACCATTTTTCAGTAAGCACCTGATGATAGATAGTTAATTGCTTTTGGGTATCCTCAACAGATAAAAGCGCTCTAGCATGTCCTTGACTCAGTTTGCCATTTTCAATACTCGTTTGTATCTCTCGTGGAAGTTGTAGTAGTCTAAGAGCGTTACTAATATATGGTCTAGATTTCCCCATAGCTTTAGCGAGCTCCTCGTGACTATAAGCTAACTCATCAATTAAATTACGATAGGCCTTTGCTTCTTCAATAGGATTGAGATTTGATCGTTGTAAATTTTCAATAATAGCTTGTTTACGACTCTCTTGATCTGTAACTTTCTTTACAACTGCAGGGATTTCTGTCATCCCTAAACGTTTACAGGCACGTAAACGTCTTTCTCCAGCAATTAGTTCATAACCAATAATGTCAGATTTTCGTACAATAATTGGTTGTATTAAACCATTTTCTGATATTGACTGACTTAGTTCTACTAACTCTTCATCGGAGAATTCTAGACGAGGTTGAAAAGGATTGGGGTAAATTTCACTAATAGGTAAAGTTTTGAGTTGTTCTGACATGTTCTTCCTTTCCCAAAAAAAGACCTTTACATTATTGTAAAGGTCTTTTGACAGATTTGTCAATGATTAATCAGATAAGTCTTCTGTAGATTTTGTTAATTTAAGTTCTTCAGTTTTCTTATCTTTACCACGATAGAAGGTTACCTTGATAGTATCTCCGATACTATGGCTATAAAGATTGGTTTGAATATCAGTTTTTGAGCTGATTTCCTTACCATCAATCTCAGTGATAACATCATTTTCTTGAAGTTTACCGTCAGCTGGCATACCTTTCTGAACACTACCGACAACAACTCCAGATTTAACTTCATCTGGTAAATCTAATTTAGAAGTTGCACTGCTAGAAAGGCTATTAAGATCGGCCATTGAGATTCCTAGGGCTGGGCGTGTAACTTTACCGTCTTTTTCCAGTTGATTAATGATTTCGACAACATCGTTTGATGGAATGGCGAATCCCATACCTTCAACGGCACTACCAGCGACTGCTGACGTTGATGAAATCTTACTTGAGTTAATACCAATAACTTGTCCTTCAATATTGACTAAGGCACCACCAGAGTTACCAGGGTTAATGGCAGCATCTGTTTGGATAGCATTTGTTGAGACAGTTTCACCATTGTCGTTTTGCATAGTTACGGTACGGCTAAGGCTAGATACGATTCCCTCTGTTACTGAGTTGGCGTATTCGGTACCAAGTGGGCTACCGATAGCAATTGCCTTTTCACCAACTGTGAGGGAGTTTGAATCTGCAAATTCTGCGACGGTTTTTATTTTATCTGAAGAAACTTTGACAACTGCTAGGTCAGAGTAAGTATCTTTACCAACGAGTTCACCAGTAATTTTTGATCCATCTGAAAGCATGATTTCAAGTTTTTTAGCACCATCAACAACGTGGTTGTTGGTTACGATGTAGGCCTCTTTCCCATCTTTTTTATAGATAACACCGGAACCTTCACCAGTGACTTGCAATCCATCAGAATCTTTTGATTTGTCTTGGCTAGAATCAGAACTATCATCTCCACCAAAAATACGACCATAAAGTTCATTTAGGGAATCTGAAGATGAGCCTTCTTGATAATTGATGACAGAAACAACGGCATTTTGTACTTTCTTAACGGCCTTAGTTGTATCTGTTGTATTGTTGTATACGGTCTTAGCTGTTTTAACACCTGTATCTGTTGTATTGGTAAAAGATACCCCTGCTGCTGTTAATAGGATAAAGGCACCTAGTAGACCACCTAGTAATCCAATAACAAGCATTGCAATTGGTGCTACTATTTTTTTCCAGTTAAATTTTTTCACGTTTAGTCCTCCTTTTTGATAAACATATCAAAGTAAGCTTAATTATATCATAAAGTGATTTTAAAAAACAGTTATCAACAGTCTGTGGATAAGTTTCAAAAAGTGTAGATAAAAAGCGATTTTATAGGGATAACTCTAGATGTTTGACACGAAAAAGGTGTGGATAAGGTGTTAAAAGATTGTGGATATGTGCTATAATAAGCCTATGAAAGTTAAATTGATTACCGTTGGAAAACTGAAAGAAAAATATTTGAAAGATGGCATTGCGGAGTATGTCAAACGACTAGGACGCTTCACAAAATTTGAATCTATAGAATTAACGGATGAAAAGACGCCAGATAATGCAAGTGAAGCTGAAAATAAAGCTATCCTAGACAAAGAAGGACAGCGTATCTTGGCTAAAGTAGGTGATCGTGATTATGTCATTGCCTTAGCTATTGAAGGAAAACAATTTCCCTCGGAACAATTTGCTAAAGAGTTAGAGCAAGTGACCCTTAGAGGCTATTCAGATATTACTTTTATTATAGGGGGCAGTTTGGGACTCTCTCCAACAGTAAAAAAGAGAGCTAATCGATTGATGAGTTTTGGTCTCTTAACATTCCCTCATCAGCTTATGCGCCTTGTATTAGTAGAACAAATTTATCGTGCATTCATGATTCAGCAGGGAAGTCCTTATCATAAGTAGAAAAAAGGAAACAGACATGTTCAGAATGAAAAAACGCTCCTATCGTGTTTTTGAAGGATTACGAGTAGCAACTCTAGTTAGTTATATAGGAGGCTTCATTGATGCCTATACTTACAATACTCAAGACGGTCGATTTGCAAGTATCCAGACAGGCAATCTCCTCTATTTGGTCATTCACCTTGTTGAGGGGCATATTGTAAGAGCTTTTAGCTATGTAATACCTATTTTTTTCTTTGTTTTAGGTCAGTTTTTTGTTTTTTTTGTTAAGAAGTGGCTCATTAACCATAAGTGGGGATGGCATTTGCAAGCGATTAGACTTGCCCTTCTCTTGATGACTATTCTTGCAATTATTACACCATACGTTGATTCTACTATTACGATTGCAGGCTTGGCATTCTTTGCCTCTCTTCAAGTAGGTATTTTTAAGCGAGTCAGAGGTGTAAATTATGCTTCCTTTATGATGACTGGTAATATTACTAATACCTCTTTAACCATTGCTAGGGCTATTGACGAGGGTGATGCCAAAGTGCTTAAACAAGCTTCTTATACAACTATTATCATCTTTACATTTATGGTAGGAGTCGCAGCCTCAACTTGGTTTGCTCAATATTTACATGAATACAGCCTATATACGACTTTGCTTCCCTTGTTTGTTTTAAATTATTTCTTATTTATCGAGGCAAAAGAAAAACGCAACTAGAGATTCTAGATTGCGTTTTTTTATCTGATCCCAGCAGGATTCGAACCTGCGACCGTTCGCTTAGAAGGCGAATGCTCTATCCAGCTGAGCTATGGGACCAATAACTCTATTAGTTTACAAAATATATAGCAACATGTCAATACTTTGTAAAAGCAAGATAAAAACTAACGTAAAATTCGAATAAATTTAGCAAAATTTAATATTTTTTTTGAAAAAAAGTATAGACAAAATCGAATACTCTGATATAATAATAAGAGTGTTAACGAGATAAAAATCTCAGAACTTGGTCCGTTGGTCAAGGGGTTAAGACACCGCCTTTTCACGGCGGTAACACGGGTTCGAATCCCGTACGGACTATTTTTGCTACTTAGCAGTTTTATCCGCCATAGCTCAGTTGGTAGTAGCGCATGACTGTTAATCATGATGTCGTAGGTTCGAGTCCTACTGGCGGAGTGATAAGACACCTCAAGTTGTATAGCTTGAGTTTTTTTTGTACCCAAAATTAAATAGGTCTGGAACACTTGTTCCAGACCTATTTAATTTAAGATAATCAGCTTTTTTGAATAATAGTTGTTTTTCTGATGAAGTAAGCGTAGCAACAAAATATGATACTTGCCAATAGACTAATCAATGAACCTGTCTTAAGTCCATAGGGAATAAAGGTTATAACAACTTTTCCTTTTCCACTAGGGACATCGACTTTCATGAACCCCTTTTGAGCTCGTTGAATCTTAACTTTTTTATGATTTATGGTCGCTGTCCATCCCTTATCATATGGAATGGTAAAGAATAGTGACGCATTCGTTTTACTGCTATAATCAACGAACACTTTATTTTTTGACGTAGTAACCTTGCTATCACGTTCATTAATAGTATCCATAGCTATCTGATAGTTTTGAGTATCAAGGGCATAAAAACTAGGATTATCAAAGGATATTGCTTTATTGCCAGGGAAACTAAGTTTGATGGTAACCATTGATTCTGTTTCAAAGTAGCCAAGGTCAAAGAAATCAAAGGTATTGTCAGTAACTTGATTCTTTATCACACCGTTTACAGTAATTGACAGAGAGTGGTTATTGTCATCAGACCAAGAAATATTAGGAATACTAACATAGAGTTGACTATGTGGTGGAGCAATAACTTGATAGGTGATTGTTACAAAATCTTTATTCGAGTTGCTAACGTTTTTAGCTATGCGCTGATTCAAAGATTTAGCATCCTTATCAAACAGTTGAGATGGAGCTCGTTTAAAATAGGTTAAGTTAAGTCCAGATAGAGTATTCAGCAAGCTAGTTTGATTGTCAAGCGTATTGACAGTGAAGTCAATATTATTGTAAATGCCATCAGTTAAGATAGCAAGCTGGCTTGCATTATTATTTTGATAAAGCCCCATTGTTTTCTCAGAAGTTACGTGATTAAAACCATACTTATTAAGGTCAAAGTTCGATAAATTATATTTTATTCCGAAGAGACTATCAGCGATAATGGTGTTATTTTGGTAACGTAAGTTTAAATTAGTTCCTTCAGATTTGAAGCCTAACCTATCGAGTGTTGAGCTTGAAGCAGTATTTCGAATGGATGAAAACTGAGAAATACCATTATAATTGAATTTCATACTGTCGTTACCAGTTTGAGCCTCTAACCTTTCAGTACGGTAAAAAGTGTTATTAGCTTGCTTAGTATCTGAAACTAGTTTTGTAATGGCAGACATATTTCGCAGATAGCCTTCACGAGTTGGGAATACCCACTCATTTCCAAGAGCTCCAACAACATAGTAAGTACTTAATGTAAGCTCAAAAATGCAGAATAAGAAGGTGAAACAGCGAAAAACACTCCCAGGAATTTGCTGTCTAAAATAGCTAGTAAATAGAATGGCATAGGCTAGGAGAAATGCTAGACTTAATAGCCAGGAGACTGGTTCAATGAAGCTATAGTGAGATTGAAAGATCCAAGTTAGTAAGTAAGCGGTACTCAATCCTAAGAAAGATAGGAGGAGCCTTTTAAAAGAAAACTTTTTAATTTGATTGAGTGTTTCTCCTGCTAAAAGAACAGTTAGGAGAGATAGGAGCCAAGAATAGCGATGGAGAAACATGTTAGGCGCGTGCATACCTTGCCAAAACAAATCAAGAGGCTGTAAGTAGAAGCTAGCGATAAAGAAAGCTACTAATAAGAGGTAACCTAGACGTAATGATAGCTTGATTTCCCTACTAATAAAGAAAAGTAGAAAAAGAATCAAAGGTAAGATTCCCACATAAATCATAGGGATTGATCCGAATTTAGTAGTATCGTAAACTCCAACGAGGTTTTTCGCAAAGAAGTCAAAATAATAGGTAGACTCTGTCAATAAACTTGACGCACCTGTAAATTTTTCACCATGTGTTGTCAAGTCAAGTAGCGTTGGCAGCAGCATGACAGCACTACTTAAACCAGCTAGTATAGAGACAATTCCAAAGTCTATGAAATGAAGAATCTTACTCTTCCACCCCTTGATAGTTATCAATTGTACTATGGTGTAAAGGGTTAGGAAAATAGCCATCATATATCCAAAATAGTAGTTTTGGATAAAAAGGCAGGTTAGACTAAAAAAGTACAAGCCCCGTCTATTGAATCTTAGTAAGAGGTGTAAACCTAATATGATTAGAGGTGCTAGAATAAAGGCATCTAGCCAGGTGTTAATTTCTAACTGACTGGTAGCAAAGCTCATCAAAGCAAATCCTGTAGAAAGACATAGGATAAAACTTCTTGACACTTTTGTAAAGAGACGCTTAAAGCTAAAAGCTCCTGAGAGCCCAATAAGACCGAACTTAAGCAGTGTTATATAATAAAAAGCATCGGCCATTTGGTTGACAGTAAAGAAATAGTAAAGTGGAGACAAGAAGGAACCTAAGTAATAGCTTGTTAGAGCATAGAAATTAAGACCTAGCCCACTTGTAAAGGTGTAAAAGAGGCTTCCATCTCCATGAAGTATATTCCTAAGTCCAGTTGCAAAAATCACATACTGATGAAAACCATCACTTGTTAAAATAGTCCGCTCACTACCAGGATAGATTTTTTGGCTATACAGCACACCTATCATGATTAGTACTGGCAAGAAAAAGGCAGCCAGATAAAATAATAAAGTCGTATGGTATTTTTTATTTGTCATAATGATACTAAGACAGGTTGGGATATCCCAACCTGCATCTTTTTATAGTTTAATCAGCCCATAGTGCTTTGACTTTAGCTTGCACTTCTTCATTTTCAAGGAATTCATCATAAGTTTCATCAATACGGTCAATAACCCCATTTTTAGAAACGACTACGATGTGGTTCGCTATTGTTTGGATGAATTCATGGTCATGACTGGCAAAGATAACAGACTCTTTGAAGTCACGGACGCCATCATTCAGACTTGAGATTGATTCCAAATCCAAGTGATTAGTAGGATCATCTAGAAGAAGGACGTTAGACTTCAAAAGCATGAGCTTAGAAAGCATGACACGTACCTTTTCTCCCCCTGAGAGAACACTAACAGATTTATTAACCTCATCTCCTGAGAAGAGCATACGTCCAAGGAATCCACGCAAGAAGGTATCATCATCTTCACCTTTTTCGGCAAATTGACGGAGCCATTCGAGAATTGATTCACCGGATGCAAAGTCTTTAGAATTATCTTTTGGAAGGTAAGAGCGGCTAGTAGTAACACCCCATTTGATTGTACCTTCGTAGTCAATATCATCGGCAAGAGCACGAATCAATGCAGTTGTTTGAATATCGTTTTGACCGATGATGGCAGTCTTATCTCCTGGTCGTAAGATGAAACTAATGTTATCAAGAATAGTCTCACCATCCATCTTAACAGTGAGATTTTCAACTGTTAGAAGGTCATTACCGATTTCACGCTCTGCTTTAAAATTGATGAATGGGTATTTACGACTTGATGGGACGATTTCTTCTAGTTCAATTTTATCAAGCATTTTCTTACGAGAAGTCGCTTGTTTAGATTTTGAAGCGTTGGCAGAGAAACGTGCAACGAATTCTTGAAGTTCTTTGATTTTTTCTTCTGCTTTTGCATTACGGTCAGCCTGCAAGCGTGCAGCCAATTCTGAAGATTGTTTCCAGAAGTCATAGTTACCGACATAGAGTTTGATTTTACCAAAGTCAAGGTCGGCCATATGCGTACACACCTTATTCAAGAAGTGACGGTCATGGGATACGACAATGACCGTATTTTCAAAATCAATCAAGAAATCTTCAAGCCATGAGATTGACTGGATATCAAGACCGTTGGTAGGTTCGTCAAGAAGAAGTACATCAGGTTTACCAAAAAGCGCTTTTGCAAGGAGGACTTTCACCTTGTCACCATTAGCTAATTCGCTCATATTTTGATAGTGAAGGTCTTCTGAAATATTTAGATTCTGGAGTAATTGTGAGGCTTCGCTTTCAGCTTCCCAACCACCTAATTCAGCAAATAGACCTTCTAATTCAGCAGCACGGACACCATCTTCATCTGAAAAATCTTCCTTCATGTAGATGGCATCTTTTTCTTTCATAATATCGTAGAGGCGTTCATTCCCCATGATAACAACATCAATGACGCGTTCATCTTCATAGTCAAAGTGGTTCTGACGAAGAACAGAAAGACGCTCATCAGGACCAAGAGAGAGATGTCCTGTTGTTGGTTCGATATCACCAGCTAAAATTTTCAAAAAAGTAGATTTACCAGCACCATTGGCACCGATAAGACCGTAAGTATTACCTGGCGTGAAGGCAATATTAACATCATCAAAAAGTTTACGATCGCTAAAACGAAGCGATACATCCGATACAGTAAGCATATAATATCCTTTATTTTTATTCTTAACTACTATTTTACGAGAAATTAGACTTTATTTCAATCGATTTTATAAGGGATTAATAAAGTCATTTGGAACTCTTTGGTAATCTTTTTGGAGGCTAAATCCACGTCCCATAACTGTAGAAGCAGGAACAATGACGATAAAGGCAGTTTCATCTATTTTTTGGATTTCTTCTTGAACTTTCGGAACCTCATGAGTTGACAAGGTAGTCATAATCATATTTTGTGCATGTCCAGTATGTCCACCAAGAACTGGAATTTTTGTTGCTCCTCGATCAGCCACTCTAGTGATGTATTTTAGGATTTGTTCACTATTTTGCGAAATGATTAGAAGATTTCGTGATGAATTGAGTCCGACCATCATTTTATCAATTGTAAGAGAAACAACTCCAAGTGAGAGGATGGAGTACATAACAGTATCAGGTGGAAAAGCAATAGCACTGATTGCGACAATGATTCCATCAACAATAAGTAGTACCATTCCTAGTGGGAGTGGCGTATACTTGTGGAGAATTTGTGTGATAATTCCAGTTCCCCCAGTTGAGGAATTTCCATAAAAGACTATTCCTAGTCCTAACCCTAAAACAATCCCACCAAAAATAGCAGCCAACAAAGGTTGTTTGGTGAGTGTAGGTAAGCCCTCGGTTAATTTAATAAAAGTTGGGAAGATAAGAGATCCATAGAAGGTTTTTAGGAGAACTTCGCGACCAAGAAAGCACCAACATAAAATTAACAAAGGGATGGTGGTTGCTAAGACGAAGTTAGCATTGTTCCAACCAAAAAGGGCGTTTAAACTAATGGCTAGCCCTCCGACACCACCCGAGGCAATATTATTCTTAACTAAAAGTGAGTTATAGCCAACCGAAGCTATAAAAGAACCGATTGTAACTAAAAGTATATCTATTATTCGACGTTTCATATATTATCTCCTAGAAATGATATTCTTATTATCAAGTCTTTTTAAGTTTCCGTCAAGTAATGACTATTTTGGTTGTATCTAAGGTTGTGTTTCACGTGAAACTAGAAACATAATCTTGACAAGAATAGATAAAACAATGTAGAATAATAGTCATCAGAAGAGTAATTCTTTCCTTTTTTATAGAGAGCTGGTGGTTGCTGAAAACCAGTATGAAGGTGGAATGAATGGGCTGAAGAGAATTGACGGTTAACGTGAACACATAAACGTTAGGTTTGGCACCCCTTATCGTGCAACTTCTTTGTTGAGAAGGTTTGAGATGATAGCTTCAGAAAGAGTTATCAACTGAGGTGGTACCGCGTATCAAAAGTGATTAACGCCCTCACGCATGTTTTTGCGTGGGGATTTTTTTGTATTAGAGAGGTAATTATATGACGAAACCTATTATTTTGACGGGAGACCGTCCAACAGGGAAACTTCATCTAGGACACTATGTTGGTAGTTTAAAAAATCGTGTCCTTTTACAAAACGAAGATAAATATAACATGTTTGTCTTTTTGGCTGATCAGCAAGCCCTTACGGATCACGCCAAAGAGTCAGAGATTATCAAAGAATCAATTGGGAATGTTGCTTTAGATTATCTCTCTGTAGGTTTGGATCCAACGAAGTCGACTATTTTCATTCAAAGTCAGATTCCTGAGTTGGCTGAGTTGACTATGTATTACATGAACCTAGTTTCATTGGCACGTTTAGAGCGTAACCCAACGGTTAAGACGGAAATTGCTCAAAAAGGCTTCGGAGAATCTATTCCAACAGGCTTTTTAGTTTATCCAATTTCTCAGGCAGCTGATATCACGGCCTTCAAAGCAAATTATGTTCCTGTAGGTAATGACCAAAAGCCAATGATTGAGCAGACACGTGAAATTGCACGTAGCTTCAATCATACTTATCATTGTGATATTTTGGTTGAGCCAGAGGGAATCTACCCTGAAAATGAAGCTGCGGGACGCCTTCCAGGTCTAGACGGTAATGCTAAGATGTCTAAATCCTTGGGTAATGGTATCTTCCTTTCAGATGATGAGGACACTGTTCGTAAAAAAGTCATGAGCATGTATACGGATCCAAATCATATTCGTGTGGAAGATCCAGGCCAAATTGAAGGTAATATGGTTTTCCATTATCTTGATATCTTTGGTCGCGAAGAGGATGCTACTACAATTGCTGAAATGAAAGAACATTATCAACGAGGTGGTTTAGGAGATGTGAAGACAAAACGTTATCTTCTAGAAATCTTAGAACGTGAGTTGGCTCCAATTCGTGAACGTCGTTTAGAATATGCCAAGGATATGGGAGAAGTTTTCCGTATGCTTGAAAAAGGTAGTCAAGCAGCGCGTGAAGTTGCTGGACAAACATTGGCGGAAGTAAAAGAAGCGATGGGAATTAAGTATTTCTAAGAAATAAAAAGTAGGGACTCAAGATAATCTGGAGCCCTATTTTTATTTGGAAAAAGGTTTTCTTAGAATCTTATGCGAAATCTGTTGACAAATCATTTTAGCATGATATGATATTAACAATTAAAAAATAGGCTGGGGTTTTTGTACCTCAAAACTTTGAGAAAAGAGGACGATTATAATGTCAAATTGGGACACTAAATTCTTGAAAAAAGGTTACACTTTTGATGACGTATTGCTTATTCCTGCGGAAAGTCATGTTCTACCAAACAACGTCAACTTGAAGACGAATTTGGCTAAAAATTTGACATTAAATATCCCAATTATCACTGCAGCCATGGATACGGTCACAGATAGTAAGATGGCTATCTCAATTGCTCGTGCAGGTGGTTTGGGTGTCATTCACAAAAACATGTCTATTGCGGAACAAGCTGAAGAAGTTCGAAAAGTAAAGCGCTCTGAAAATGGTGTCATCATTGATCCATTCTTCCTAACGCCTGAAAATAAAGTTGCTGAAGCTGAAGAGTTGATGCAACGTTACCGTATCTCAGGGGTTCCGATTGTTGAGACACTTGAAAATCGTAAATTGGTTGGTATTATCACAAACCGTGATATGCGTTTTATCTCTAATTACGATACTCCAATTTCAGAACACATGACTTCTGAGAAATTGGTCACTGCTCCAGTTGAAACAGATCTTGAAACGGCTGAAAGTATTCTTCATGAGCATCGTATTGAAAAGCTACCTCTAGTTGATGAAGAAGGTCGTTTGTCAGGACTTATTACTATTAAGGATATCGAAAAAGTTATCGAGTTTCCTAATGCAGCTAAGGATGAGTTCGGTCGTCTTTTGGTAGCAGGTGCTGTAGGTGTTACTTCTGATACCTTTGAACGTGCAGAAGCTCTTTTTGAAGCAGGCGCAGATGCTATTGTCATTGATACTGCACATGGTCATTCAGCAGGTGTTCTTCGTAAAATTGCTGAAATTCGTGCCCACTTCCCAGACCGTACTTTGATTGCAGGAAATATCGCAACAGCTGAAGGTGCGCGTGCACTTTATGAAGCAGGTGTCGATGTTGTTAAAGTAGGTATCGGACCAGGTTCTATTTGTACAACACGTGTGGTTGCGGGTGTAGGTGTTCCTCAAGTCACTGCTATTTACGATGCAGCTAGTGTTGCGCGTGAATACGGAAAAACAATCATTGCTGATGGCGGTATCAAATACTCGGGTGATATTGTAAAAGCTCTTGCAGCAGGTGGTAATGCTGTAATGCTTGGTTCTATGTTTGCTGGTACTGATGAAGCACCAGGTGAAACTGAGATTTTCCAAGGTCGTAAATACAAATCTTACCGTGGTATGGGATCAATTGCAGCGATGAAGAAGGGATCAAGCGATCGTTACTTCCAAGGTGCAGTTAATGAAGCGAATAAACTTGTTCCAGAAGGAATTGAAGGCCGTGTAGCTTATAAGGGTTCTGCTGCTGATATCGTATTCCAATTGATTGGCGGTATCCGTGCAGGTATGGGTTATACAGGTGCAGAAGATATCCAGGCTTTACATGACAAAGCTCAGTTTGTTGAAATGTCAGGTGCAGGACTTATTGAAAGTCACCCTCACGATGTTCAAATTACAAACGAGGCACCTAACTACTCGGCTCATTAAAAAACATAAACATACTAAGATTAGTAGTGAGGAAATCTCCGACGGGAGAAAGTACTCACTACTTTTTTCGTTATGTTAAAGTAG
>NZ_JACLQL010000019.1:0-23400 GCF_016648635.1 Streptococcus sp. 21.1
ACTGCAACCATTACTTCAGATGCGACCTACACACCAACTGTTGTGCCAGCAGTTCCAACTGCAAACCCTGCAACTTCAAAAGATATCCAAGGTGCGACTCAAACCGGTACACCAACCTTTGCAGGAACAACTGTTCAAGTGAATGGTGAAGATAAAGCTATTACGATCAAAGATAATAGCTACACGCTTTTGGATAATGATGGCAATGAAGTGACAAGTACACCAGCTTATGCCGCAGATGGTACAACTGAAATTGGTACTTACTCTATCGATTCAGCTACTGGTCAAGTCACTTTCACACCGACTGATAAATCATACACAGGTGTAGTAACACCGGCCAAGGTTCAAGCTGAAAGCTCAAACGGTATCAAGGTGGACACAACTTACACGCCTGAAATCGTACCGGTAACACCGACAGCAACACCAGCTGAAACAGAAGATATCCAAGGTGCAACGCAAACTGGTAAACCTGAATTTAAGGGCGGAACTGTAACAGTAGATGGCGTTGAGAAAACAGTAGCTATCAATGAAGATGTTCCAGCGACATTTGACGATGGTTCAACGACTAAGACAGTTGACGGCGTTGGTACTTACACAGTAGCAGCCGACGGTACGGTGACATTTGTTCCTGAGAAATCATTTGTCGGAACTGCACCGGCTGTAACGGTTGTTCGTGAAGACAAGAACGGAACCAAAGCCTCTGCGACTTACACCCCAACAGTAACACCAGTTACACCAACAGCAGAAGATACAACATCAACAGGTAAACAAGGTCAAACTCAAACAGGTAAGCCTGAATTTACTGAAGGCGACAGCCGTGTGCCAATGAACGATGACGTTCCAGCTACTTTCGACGATGGTTCAACTACCAAGACAGTTGATGGCGTTGGTACATACACAGTAGCAGCAGACGGAACTGTAACTTTTGTTCCAGAGAAATCATTTACTGGAACAGCACCAGCAGTGACAGTGGTTCGTGAAGATAAGAACGGAACCAAAGCTTCTGCGACTTACACACCAACTGTGACTCCAGTAACTCCAACAGCAACACCAGCTGAATCTACGGGACCTCAAGGTTTGGTTCAAACTGGAACAGTTACCTTTACTGAAGGTGACCCAGTTGCACCAATTGATAAGGATACCATTACTCTCCTTGATGAAAATGGTCAGCCAGCAGAATCTGTAGTTGCTAAATCACCAGAAGGTAAAGAAATTGGTACTTTCACAGTTGATAAAGAAACAGGTGTTGTAACCTTCACACCAACTGATAAATCTTACTCAGGTGATGTGGTTCCAGTTAAGGTTCAAGCAGCTGATACAAATGGTACAACAGTAGAAACAACTTACACACCTAAGATCACTCCAGTTGTCCCAACTGCTGAACCTGCAACATCGACAGATATCCAAGGTGCCACTCAAACAGGTAAACCAACCTTTACTGAAGGTGATCCAAATGTTCCAATTGATGAAGATACACCAGCGACCTTTGAAGATGGATCAACTACGAAGACAGTAGATGGTGAAGGAACTTACACCGTTTCTCCAGATGGTACAGTAACTTTCGTCCCAGAAAAATCATTTACTGGAACTGCTTCAGGTGTAACAGTGAAACGTGTGGATAAGAACGGAACTGAAATCACAGCTAAGTACACACCAACAGTAACTCCTGTAACACCGACAGCGACACCAATTGAAACAACAGGTAAACAAGGTCAAACCCAAACAGGTAAGCCTGAATTTACTGAAGGTGATAGTCGTGTACCAATGAATGACGATGTTCCAGCAACATTTGAAGATGGTTCAACTACCAAGACTGTTGATGGAGTTGGTACATACACAGTAGCAGCTGACGGAACAGTAACCTTTGTTCCTGAAAAATCATTCACAGGTAAAGCGCCGGCCGTAACGGTTGTTCGTGAAGATAAGAACGGAACCAAAGCTTCTGCAACTTACACCCCAACTGTGACTCCAGTAACTCCAACTGCTACACCAGCAGAATCAACTGGCCCTCAAGGTCTTGTTCAAACTGGAACAGTTACCTTTACTGAAGGTGATGAAGTCGCACCAATTAACAAGGATTCAATTACCCTTCTTGATGAAAATGGTCAGCCAGCAGCATCAGTAGAAGCGAAATCACCAGCAGGTGATGTAATTGGTACCTTCACCGTTGATAAAGAAACAGGTGTTGTGACCTTCACACCAACAGATAAATCTTACTCAGGTGATGTTGTCCCAGTTAAGGTTCAAGCAGCTGATACAAATGGTACAACAGTAGAAACAACTTACACACCGAAGATCACTCCAGTTGTCCCAACTTCTGAAGATGCAACATCGACAGATATCCAAGGTGCCACTCAAACAGGTAAACCAACCTTCACCGAAGGAAACCCAAATGTTCCAATCGATGAAGATACTCCAGCTACCTTCGAAGATGGCTCAACTACGAAGACTGTCGATGGTGAAGGAACTTACACAGTAGCAGCAGATGGAACAGTAACCTTCGTTCCTGAAAAATCATTCACTGGAACTGCTACAGGCGTAACAGTGAAACGCGTGGATAAGAACGGTACTGAAATCACAGCGAAGTACACACCAACAGTAACTCCAGTAACTCCAACTGCAACACCAGTTGAAACTACAGATATCCAAGGTGCTACACAAACTGGTAAGCCAGTATTTACAGAAGGCGATAGCCGTGTGCCAATGAACGATGATGTTCCAGCAACATTTGACGATGGCTCAACGACTAAGACTGTAGACGGTGTTGGTACTTACACAGTAGCAGCAGACGGAACCGTAACCTTTGTTCCAGAAAAATCATTCGTAGGAACTGCACCAGCTGTAACAGTGGTTCGTGAAGATAAGAACGGAACAAAAGCTTCTGCAACTTATACACCAACCGTAACACCAGTTACACCAACTGCAGAAGATACAACATCTACTGACAAACAAGGTCAAACGCAAACAGGTACACCAACCTTCACACCAGGTAATCCAAATGTTCCAATGGATGATGATACACCTGCAACATTTGAAGATGGCTCAACTACGAAGACCGTTCCTGGTGAAGGAACTTACACAGTTGCTCCAGACGGAACCGTAACCTTTGTTCCAGAAAAATCATTCACAGGCACAGGAACAGGCGTAACGGTTAAACGTGTCGATAAGAACGGTACTCCAGTTACTGCTAAGTACACTCCAACTGTGACTCCAGTAACTCCAACAGCAACACCAGCTGAATCTACGGGACCTCAAGGTTTGGTTCAAACTGGAACAGTAACCTTCACTGAAGGTGACCCAGTTGCACCAATTGATAAGGATACTATTACTCTTCTTGATGAAACTGGTCAGCCAGCAGCATCAGTAGAAGCGAAATCACCAGCAGGTGACGTGATTGGTACCTTCACCGTTGATAAAGAAACAGGTGTTGTGACCTTCACCCCAACGGATAAATCTTATTCAGGTGATGTTGTTCCAGTGAAAGTTCAAGCTACGGATACTAATGGTACAACAGTAGAAACAACTTACACACCTAAGATTACTCCAGTCGTTCCAACTTCTGAAGATGCTACATCAACAGATATCCAAGGTCAAACACAATCTGGTACACCAAGCTTTACACCTGGTAACCCTGCAATCCCAATGGATGATGATGTACCAGCAACCTTTGAAGATGGCTCAACTACGAAGACAATTCCAGGAGAAGGAACTTACACAGTCGCTCCGAACGGAACTGTAACCTTCGTACCAGAAAAATCATTTACAGGAGAAGGTACAGGCGTAACGGTTAAGCGTGTTGATAAGAACGGTACTCCAGTTACAGCAAAATATACACCAACAGTAACCCCAGTTACACCAACTGCTGAACCAACAACATCAACAGGTAAACAAGGTCAAACCCAAACAGGTAAGCCTGAATTTACTGAAGGTGACAGTCGTGTACCAATGAATGACGATGTTCCAGCAACATTTGAAGATGGTTCAACTACCAAGACAGTTGATGAAGTTGGTACTTACACAGTAGCAGCAGACGGAACTGTAACTTTTGTTCCAGAGAAATCATTTGTTGGAACTGCACCAGCAGTAACAGTTGTTCGTGAAGACAAGAACGGAACCAAAGCTTCTGCGACTTACACACCAACTGTGACTCCAGTAACTCCAACAGCAACTCCAGCTGAATCAGAAGCACCTCAAGGTGTGGTTCAAACTGGAACTGTGACCTTCACCGAAGGTGACCCAGTTGCACCAATCGATAAGGATACCATTACACTTCTTGATGAAAATGGCCAACCAGCAGCGGCAGTGTTTGCGAAATCACCAGCGGGCGATATTGTTGGTACCTTCACCGTTGATAAAGAGACAGGTGTTGTAACCTTCACACCAACAGACAAATCTTATTCAGGTGATGTTGTTCCAGTGAAAGTTCAAGCTGCGGATACTAATGGAACAACTGTAGAAACAACTTACACACCTAAGATTACTCCAGTCGTTCCAACTTCTGAAGATGCTACATCAACAGATATCCAAGGTGCTACACAATCTGGTAAACCAACCTTCACTGAAGGTGATCCAAATGTTCCAATTGATGAAGATACACCAGCGACCTTTGAAGATGGATCAACTACGAAGACAGTAGATGGTGAAGGAACTTACACAGTTGCTCCAGATGGTACAGTAACTTTCGTACCAGAAAAATCATTTACTGGAACTGCTACAGGCGTAACCGTGAAACGTGTTGATAAGAATGGTACTGAAATCACAGCTAAGTACACACCAACTGTTACACCAGTCACACCGACTGCAACTCCAACAACATCAACAGATATTCAAGGTGCTACACAAACTGGTAAGCCAGTATTTACAGAAGGCGACAGCCGTGTACCAATGAACAATGACGTTCCAGCAACCTTCTCCGACGGTTCAACGACTAAGACTGTTGATGGTGTTGGTACATACACAGTAGCAGCAGATGGAACAGTTACCTTCGTACCAGAAAAATCATTCGTAGGAACTGCATCAGCTGTAACAGTTGTCCGTGAAGATGTTAACGGAACTAAGGCTTCAGCAACCTACACGCCAACAGTAACTCCAGTTACTCCAACTGCTGAACCAACAACATCAACAGATATCCAAGGTGCTACACAAACTGGTAAACCTGTATTCACCGAAGGTGACAGCCGTGTACCAATGAATGACGATGTTCCAGCAACATTTGACGATGGTTCAACTACGAAGACAGTTGAAGGCGTTGGTACTTATACTGTAGCCCCAGACGGAACAGTAACTTTCGTACCAGAGAAATCATTTGTCGGAACTGCACCAGCAGTAACAGTGGTTCGTGAAGATGTGAATGGAACAAAAGCCTCTGCAACCTACACGCCAACAGTAACTCCAGTTACTCCAACAGCGGAACCAGCAACATCTACAGATATCCAAGGTCAAACGCAAACAGGTAAACCAAGCTTCACGCCTGGTAACCCAAGTGTCCCAATGGATGATGATGTGCCTGCTACCTTTGAAGACGGCTCAACAACTAAAGTTATTCCAGGTGAAGGAACTTACACAGTTGCTCCAGATGGAACTGTAACCTTCGTCCCAGAAAAAGCATTCACCGGAACAGGTACAGGTGTGACCGTGAAACGTGTTGATAAGAATGGTACAGCCATTACAGCTACCTATACACCAACCGTAACTCCAGTTACACCAACTGCAGAATCAGTTACTTCAATTGGTAATAAGGGTCAAACGCAAACAGGTAAGCCAAGCTTCACTGAGGGCGATAGCCGTGTACCAATGAATAACCAAGTACCAGCTACCTTTGAAGATGGCTCAACAACTAAGACTGTTGCAGGTGTAGGAACTTACACAGTGGCAGCAGACGGAACAGTAACCTTCACACCAGAACCTGAATTTACCGGTACTGCACCAACAGTGACAGTAGTTCGTGAAGATGTGAACGGAACAAAAGCTTCCGCAACTTACACACCAACTGTTCTTCCAATCACTAAGTTTGTTGATAAAGAAGGTAAGGAAATCCCAGGATATCCTACAGTTGATGGTGAACAGCCAAAAGCTGAAATTCCAGGTTACCGCTTCGTAGAAACTAAGAAATTACCTAATGGTGATATCGAACATGTCTACGAGCAAGTAACGACGTCATACGTTGATGAAAATGGTACGCCAATCCCTGGTTATCCAACAGAAGATGGCCAACAACCTAAGAAAGAAATCCCAGGTTATGAATTTGTGAAGACAATTGTAGATGAAAATGGTAATACTCAACACATCTACAAACAAATTGTGACTCCAACACCAGTGCCGGATACAACTCCGACACCAGAGCCACAGCCAGCTCCACAAACAGAAGAGCCTAAGGCTCCAGTACTTCCAGAAACAAAAGAAGAAGCTCACTTTATCAATCCAAGTGATAAGACAGCTCAACTTCCAGAAACTGGTAGTGAGGATTCAAACCTTGCAATCTTTGGTTTGGCAAGTCTTCTAGCTGGATTTGGACTCTATGGCGGAAAACGACGCAAACGTTAAAATGATTTAACGGTCGTATAGGACATTAAGAATCCAGATTCCAATTAAAATAGACCTCATGGCATTTGCCATGGGGTCTATTTGTATGGGCTAGCCTGCTAATTTTTTTAAGTCGTCATGATTGACTTTACTCACTAGGAAGCGTAATCTAGACTTTAATTAAAGGATTAAAAGGAGGTCCCTCGATGATTGAAGTAACTTATTTAAATACTGCAAAGCAAGAAAAACACACTTCTTTTGAAGATTACAATGAATTTGTCAGAGCACAGCAAGCTTGTTGGATTGCCTTACCGGATTCAACGCCAGTCACTAAGGTGACCATAAACGGACATGATATTGGCTACAAAGGACAATATGGCGACCTTTACTTTTATATCATGAAGCTAGATTTGGCACAATATCAGTAATAATAGGAAAAAGAATCAGACATCGTGTTCTGATTCTTTTTCTTTGAGCAAGGTAATTTTTATAAATTAAGAATATTGCTAATTGACTGAAAATGACTTACAATAGAAAGGAAGAATTTATAGAAGGAGACACATATGAAAAACAAGCGTTTAATTTGGACTTTGGTTTTCTTAGCTATCTTGACGATCGGTTCTATTGGTACAGATCTTTTCAAAAAAGAGCACCAAGATGCTAATAAGGTCGTCAAAGTAGGAATCCTCCAGTTCGTGACTCACGATGCCCTGGATCAAATCGAGAAGGGAATTGAGGATGGTCTTAAGGAAGCTGGTTATAAGGGAGATAAGGTTAAAATCACCCTCCTAAATGCCGAAGGAGACCAGTCTAAAATTCAAACCATGTCTAAACAATTGGTCAATGACAAGAATGATGTCGTTATCGGTATTGCAACGCCAGCAGCACAAGGACTAGCGGCAGCTACCAAGGACATTCCAGTCATTATGGGAGCTATCTCAGACCCTGTTGGGGCCAAATTGGTTAAGGACCTCAAGCATCCAGAAGGCAATGTCACTGGTACCTCTAACCAAGTGCCGATTAAGCAGACAGTGGAATTGGTCAAATCATTGACACCAAATGCTAAGACAATTGGTATTCTCTACGCTTCAAGCGAGGATAATTCCAAATCACAGGTTGAGAGCTTTAAGAAATTCGCTGAAAAAGATGGCCTAAATGTGGTCGAGTACGCCGTACCGTCAACCAATGAAATCAATACAACCATGTCAGTCATGACTGGTAAAGTAGATGCCATCTGGACGCCTCAAGATAATACTATTGCTTCAGCCTTTTCAACAGTAATCTCATCAGCCAACCAAGCTAAGATTCCAGTTTATACGACAGTTGATACTATGGTGAAAGAAGGCGGTTTGGCCTCTGTAGCTCAAAGCCAGTATGAACTTGGAAAAGCCACAGCTCGTAGTGCTGTTAAGGTTCTTAAAGGTAAGAAAGTTAAGGATGTTCCAGTTGATGTTATTGATGATGGTACTCCAACGCTCAACCTTAAAGTTGCTCAAGACCTCAACATCACCATCCCTGACGATGTGCTTAAGCAGTCAGACATTGCTGTTAAAGCTGATAAATAAGGAGGACTTATGATTATTTCATCTATTTATCAGGGTCTTCTATACGGAATCTTAGGTCTTGGGATTTACATGACTTTCCGTATCTTGGATTTTCCTGATTTAACGACAGAAGGTTCCTTCCCCTTAGGTGGGGCAGTAGCAGTAACTCTTATGAACTTTGGTTGGAACCCAATTTTAGCAACCTTGGTTGCTGTTTTGGCCGGCTGTGGTGCTGGACTTGTGACTGGTCTCCTCTATACTAAGGGAGAAATTCCTACTATTTTGGCAGGGATTTTGGTCATGACTTCTCTTAACTCAGTCATGCTTATGATTATGGGAAGGGCCAACCTAGGACTTCTTGATATTAAGACTATTCAAGATTTACTTCCTTTCAGCAAGGACTACAACCTCTTGATTGTTGGTCTCATTGCTGTAACCATTGTTATCACTGCCTTGATTGCCTTTCTTAACACGCGCCTAGGTCAAGCATATATTGCCACAGGTGATAATAGAGACATGGCTAAATCTTTTGGTATCAACACAGACAATATGGAAGTGATGGGTCTTGTTATCTCAAACGGTATCATTGCCCTCTCAGGAGCCTTGATTAGCCAACAGGACGGTTATGCCGATGTTTCTAAAGGTATTGGTGTTATCGTCATTGGTCTTGCCAGCATCATCATTGGTGAGGTCCTCTATGCGACTAACTTGACTCTGTTGGAACGTTTGATTGCCATCTGTATTGGTTCAATCCTCTATCAGTTCCTTTTGACAGCAGTTATCGCTCTTGGCTTTAACACGAACTACCTCAAACTCTTTAGTGCGATCGTTCTGGCTATTTGCTTGATCTCGCCTGTCCTACGCCGAAAATTCTTTAAGGGGGTGACCTTATCACGATGACAGCTATTGTAGAACTTAAAGATGCGACTGTTAAGGTTAATAATGGTTTTGATACCGAAAAAACCATCCTGGACCATGTCAATCTTACCATTAGAGAAGGTGATTTTATTACCATTCTTGGTGGAAATGGTGCCGGAAAATCAACCCTCTTCAATGTCATTGCAGGGACCCTCATGTTGACCAGTGGTCATATTTTTATCATGGGTGAGGATGTTACGGCTCTGCCTGCTGAGAAACGTGCCAAGTACCTCTCACGGGTCTTCCAAGATCCTAAAATGGGAACAGCTCCTCGTATGACGGTTGCAGAAAATCTTTTGATTGCCAAATACCGTGGCGAAAAACGAGGTCTTAAATCACGCCAAATTCATCTCTACACAGAGGAATTTCAAGGTCTGATTGAACGTATCAGTAATGGTTTAGAAAAACACTTAGATACACCAGCAGGTCTCCTCTCAGGGGGTCAGCGTCAGGCACTCAGTCTTTTGATGGCGACACTTAAACGTCCTGAGCTCTTGCTCTTAGACGAACACACCGCAGCCTTGGATCCTAAGACAAGTGTGGCTCTCATGGAGTTGACCGATGAGTTTGTGACGGGTGACCACTTGACAGCCTTGATGATTACTCACCATATGGAAGATGCCCTTAAATACGGAAATCGTCTTATCGTTATGAAGGATGGTCAAATCATTAAAGACCTTACCAAGGAAGAAAAAGGTCAATTGGATATCACAGACTACTACGCTATGTTTGAGTAACTCTCGTCTGACTCTAAATTGTAAAA
Source organism: Streptococcus sp. 21.1 (assembly GCF_016648635.1). Lineage (NCBI taxonomy): Bacteria > Bacillati > Bacillota > Bacilli > Lactobacillales > Streptococcaceae > Streptococcus > Streptococcus sp. 21.1. The sequence continues at coordinate 9,748 of NZ_JACLQL010000019.1, forward strand.
TAAGCTAAAAAGTTGTATACTTAAAGAGTATGCAACTTTTTGTTGTGGCCTGTAAATCGACAAGGAGACTGTTCGCACGAACGTTCAGCTTCTTGGACCGTCTGTAAAAATAGGCTCTAGAAGAGAGTCAAACTAAAAAGGAGAAAAACAAGCATGAGCGATATTAAAATTATTGCCCTAGGTGGAGTACGTGAAAATGCTAAGAACCTCTATATTGTTGAGATTAACGACTCTATCTTTATCTTGGATGCTGGTCTAAAGTATCCTGAAAATGAACAACTAGGTGTTGACTTTGTCATTCCTAACTTAGATTACTTGATTGAAAATAGAGATCGTATCGAAGGGATTTTCTTGACGCATGGACATGCCGATGCCATTGGTGCCCTACCTTATATCTTACAAGAAGTCAAAGCACCAGTTTTTGGATCATCACTCACAATTGAGTTGGCTAAGCTTTTTGTGAAGAATGCTGGCGTTAAGAAATTCAATAATTTCCATGTTATTGACGCAGAAACTGAAATTGAATTTGAGAATGCTGAAGTTTCATTCTTCAAAACAACGCACTCTATTCCAGAATCAATGGGGATTGTTCTTGGAACTGACCAAGGTAATATTGTCTATACTGGTGACTTCAAATTTGACCAAGCTGCCCGTCCTTACTACAAAACTGATTTAGGTCGTTTGGCTGAAATCGGACGCGAAGGTGTTTTGGCCCTCTTGTCAGACTCAGCAAATGCGACAAGTACTGAACAAACAGCTTCGGAAGCAGAAGTTGGTCAAGAAATTGACCAAGTCATTGCCGATGCAGAAGGACGTGTTATTGTTGCTGCAGTTGCCTCAAACTTGGTACGTATTCAACAAGTCTTCGATTCAGCTGCTGATCATGGACGTCGCGTTGTTCTTACTGGTTTTGACGTTGAAAATATTGTCCGCACAGCCATTCGTCTCAAAAAATTGACTGTGGAGCATGAAAAACTTATTGTCAAACCAAAAGACATGAACAAGTTTGAAGACCACGAGTTGATTATCCTTGAAAATGGTCGTATGGGTGAACCAATCGATGGTCTCCAAAAGATGGCTGTTGGTCGTCACCGTTACGTTCAAATTAAGGATGGAGATCTGGTTTATATCGTAACAACTCCAAGCATTGCTAAAGAAGCTGTAGTGGCACGTGTCAACAACGCTATCTATAAGGCTGGTGGAACTGTTAAGATGATTACGCAGAGCCTTCGTGTATCTGGACATGCCAATGCTCGTGAACTTCAATTGATGATTAATCTCCTTCGTCCACAGTATCTCTTCCCTGTCCAAGGTGAGTACCGTGACCTTCAAGCCCATGCAGAGTTAGCCTTGGAAGTTGGTATTCTTCCAGAAAATATTTATATCGTTAAACGCGGTGATATCATGCATTTGTCTGAAGATCAAGGTTTCCTTCATGAAGGAGCTGTTCCAGCTGGTGATGTGATGATCGACGGTAATGCCATTGGTGATGTGGGTAATATCGTCCTTCGTGACCGCAAGGTCTTGTCTGAAGATGGTATCTTTATCGTAGCTATCACTGTGAACAAGAAGGAACGTAAGATTGTCTCTAAAGCGCGTGTGAATACACGTGGGTTCGTCTATGTTAAGAAGAGCCGTGACATTCTACGTGAGGCTGCTGACATTGTCAATGCTACCGTTGAAAATTACTTGGCAGGAGACAGCTTCGATTGGGGTGAACTTAAAGGGGCTGTCCGAGACGATGTAGCTAAGTTCCTCTTTGACCAAACTAAACGTCGCCCAGCGATTCTTCCGGTAGTCATGGAAGTACGTTAATCATTGATGTTACAATAAGGGTGTGAGCGTCTTGCTTGCATTCATCGAAATAGAGGTAAATCTCAACAAGATTTTCTTCTTAAAGCAGAAGCTGGGATACCCCAGCTTTTCTGACATTTAGAAAGGAAAATACAATGGCTTTTTTTCAAATTGAATACTCTTCAGATGTTCTAGGACAGTACCGTCAAGTAGATGTCATTTATCCAGACCGCGACCAGATTGCTGAAACGGAAAGTGATACGGACATTCCGGTTCTCTATCTCCTTCATGGCATGGGGGGCAATCATAATTCTTGGGCCTTTCGTACCAATATTCAGCGTCTCCTTCGTAAGACTAATCTTATCGTTATTATGCCTAACTCTGAAAATGGATGGTATACAAATACCAAATACGGTGTTAAGTATTACGATGCCATTGCAAAGGAGCTTCCTCAAGTCATGCAACGTTTCTTCCCAAGTATGACTAAGAAGCGTGAAAAGACTTTTATCGCTGGACTTTCTATGGGCGGCTATGGGTCTTTCAAACTCGCCTTAACGACAAATAACTTTGCTTGTGCGGGTTCCTTCTCTGGTGCCCTTGGATTATCAGTGGAGATGATTACTGATGAAACGAGTGAGTCTAAGGAATACTGGCAAGGTGTCTTTGGAGATTTAGAAGGAAAAGACATTGTGCAGCATAAACTGGTCAATCTAGCCAAACAACATGACAAGAAAACCAAATTCTTTGCCTGGTGTGGTCTTGAGGATTTCCTTTTTGACTCTCAAAACAAAGCAGTAGCTGATTTGAAAGCTCTTGGTTTGGACATTGACTACCGCACGGACCATGGAAGACATGAATGGTATTATTGGGAAAAACAACTAGAAGCCTACTTAGAATGGTTACCTATTGATTACGTTAAAGAAGAACGTTTGTCTTAATAGGTCAAGTTTGTAACATCTTATCAAAGAGATGATAAAAGCTTAAATTGATATTTTTTACTTGTCAGAACTATTAGAGCTTGATATACTAAGGGAAGTTTCGAAAAGGAGGCTCAATAATGAAAAAATTATTCAGAGTAATCTTCTATATTCCTAAACTTCTTTTACAATTTATTTGGAATCTTATTTGGGCTATATTTAAACTTGCCCTAGTGCTAGCCCTCATTGGGTATGGACTCGTCTACTATGCCAATAACTCTTCAAGTACCTTAGCCACAAATATTAACCAAGCCTTTCATCAAGTAGAGCTAGGGTTTAGTGGTACCAGTACTAGTGACGTTGAGAAAGTTGTCTCTAACCTATCAACGACAGATACTATTCCAGAGTCTAACGGAGCTAGATGGGCGCAAAATACAGCTAGCATATATATACAATCTACAGACGAAACCTTGGTAGCCGCCTATAAGGAAGCTATCACCAACTGGAATAACACGGGTGCTTTCATCTTTACTTTAACTGATGATGCCTCAACGGCTGACATTGTTGCGACAGACTATTCCGATGCGAATTCACAGGCAGCAGGTTTAGCAGATAGTCAAACCAATGTTTTGACCAATCGCATCACTCATGTGGATGTAAAGTTAAATCGTTACTTCCTCTTGAATAGTGATTTTGGTTATACTCACAAGCGTATCGTTAATACGGCTGAACACGAATTGGGACATGCTATTGGCTTAGATCATGATGACTCTAAGACATCCGTTATGCAATCCGCTGGATCTTATTACGGGATTCAACAGGTGGATATTGATACGGTCCATGCTCTTTATGCTAATTAAGGAGGGGCTGTCATGCGCTATTTGAAACGCCTTGCTAGACGTTACCCCATGCAAACCTTCCTTTTTCTTTTCAATGCTGGGGTCTTTACTTGGTTGCAAACAACAGGAACCATGATTGCCAATCGTTTGGGCTTATCAGGTGATGGCATTTGGATTTATATTCCCACTTGGGTAAAAACGCTGACTAGTCATTCCATAGAGAGTATTCAAACTCTTTACAGTGCTTCTGGATGGAGTTGGCTAATCACCTCTATGCTTCTCACTTGGCTCTTGACTTTTCTTAGAGGTCTCATGAGAGCAGTGATTATCATTCTGTTAGTTGGTGTTGGCTTATGGCTAGTCTACCGACATTTTGAACTTTTACAAAATCTAAAACTGTCCTGATGGGCAGTTTTAGTTTCCTCTAACAAGTGACTTGGCTATCAAAACATAGACTATTTTCTGTAGATGAAATGAGATAGTTCCTTTAATAATTTCAGAACGAGCTGTAGACAAGACTTTTCGTTGTGAGAAAAGTGCCTAAAGTTTAAAAGCTTTAGGCACTCGGAAGTTTTGAGACACTAGGCTCAAAACTTAGCTATGGAATTCCGAAGGAAGTCGCTAGCGTCCGCACTCACCTAAGAAAAGTCTAAAAAGAAGAATTAATGTCAATTTAAAACTGTCAATCAGGGCAGTTTTTTGAGTTATTAGGTCATTTATTTTCTGAAGAAATATGATATAATATAGCTAATTTATTATTTTGGAGGACATTATGGCTTTAGCAAAAATCGTTTATGCCAGTATGACCGGTAACACGGAAGAAATCGCAGATATCGTTGCCAAAAAATTGGAAGAATTGGGTCACACTGTAGATGTAGACGAGTGTACAACGGTTGATGCCGCTGATTTTGAAGATGCGGACATCTGTATTGTAGCGACTTACACTTATGGTGATGGTGAGTTGCCAGATGAAATCGTTGACTTTTACGAAGATTTGGCTGATCTCGATTTGTCAGGTAAAATCTTTGGTGTTGTAGGTTCAGGAGATACTTTCTACGATTATTTCTGTCACTCAGTTGATGAATTTGAAAATCAATTTACCTTCACAGGGGCGACTAAAGGAGCAGACAGTGTCAAGGTTGATCTTTCTGCTGAAGATGAAGATATCGAAAACCTCGAAGCTTTCGCTGAAAAAGTTTCAGAAGCATTAGCATAAGAAAAAAGCAGAGTAAAGTCTGCTTTTATTGTAGTCAAAAATGGAGTTTTTATGAATGAAATAGAAAGAGATTTTAGGACGCAATCTCAACATCTCCTTTGGTCCGTTTGGCGAGGGCTTTTAGTGGGGGTGACAGCAGGAGCAGTAGTCAGTCTTTTTCGTTGGTTAATTGCCAAAGGAGCCGCATTTTCTGTAGCTATTTACGAAGACGCCCTTCATAATCCACTTCTGATTCTGGGAATTGTACTTGTTAATCTCTTGATTGCCCTTTTTATTGGTTACCTTATTAAGCAGGAAAAGGACATCAAGGGCTCAGGGATTCCCCACGTTGAAGGGGAACTGATGGGACTCCTACATCCGTCTTGGTGGTCAGTATTATGGCGTAAATTCCTAGGTGGTGTCCTTGGGATTTCAATGGGACTGATGTTGGGACGTGAGGGACCTAGTATTCAACTAGGTGCCATGACTGCTAAGGGATTAGCCAAGGGACTTAAGCTCTCTGCACGTGAGAAGCGTGTCTTGATTGCTGCTGGAGCAGCAGCAGGGTTATCGGCTGCCTTCAATGCTCCAATTGCTGGTCTTTTGTTTGTCGTCGAAGAAGTCTATCATCATTTCTCTCGTCATGTTTGGGTGACAGCTTTAACGGCATCTTTAGTGGCCAATGCTGTTTCCCTACGCATCTTTGGCCAGGTACCGGTCCTTGCTATGACAGAAAAATTACCCGTATTTCCTTTGAAAGATTATTGGATTCTTATTGTTTTGGGGATTTTTCTAGGTGTCCTTGGATACGGTTATGAGTGGGTTGTCTTACGCATTGGTAAGGTCTACCAAGGGTTAGGGAAAATCTTCCACTTGCCATCTCATTTTCATGGCCTCTTGGCAGTTCTGTTTATCATTCCTATTGGTCTCTATTTTCCACATCTTTTAGGTGGTGGGAATGAATTGATTCTTGCCCTAAATGGTTTACATCCTGCTCTAGCTGTGGCTATCCTCTATTTGGCTATTCGCTTTGTTTGGAGTATGTTGTCCTTTGGTTCAGGTTTTCCTGGTGGGATTTTCTTGCCGATTTTGACTCTAGGTGCTCTTTCAGGTAGCGTTTTTGCGGCAGCTTTTGAAAATCTAGGATTCTTACAAGTCAGTCAATTCCCTATTTTTATCATTCTTGGTATGGCTGGTTATTTCGGTGCGGTATCTAAGGCACCGCTAACTGCTATGATTTTAGTGACTGAGATGGTGGGTGACCTTCACCAATTGATGACAATTGGTGTCGTGACCCTGATTGCCTATCTAGTCATGGATTTCATTGGAGGAGAACCTGTCTATGAAGCCATGCTTCACAATCTGATTGCTCACGAACCAAAGCAAGTTGATAATATACCGACGATGATTGACTTACCGGTTACAGAGAGTCTAGCTGGTCGATTGGTTAAGGATTTAACCTTACCTGATGGCGTTTTGATTTCCACTCAGATTTTTCAAGACCAGTCTGAGGTTGTTCATGGAGACACACGTCTAAAAGCAGGAGCAACCCTGTATCTGGTTGTTAATGAAAGTAATATCAGTCAGGTAAGAAAACTCTTTTTATAAGCAATTCAATGGCTTGAGGCTCTTTTGTCCTCAGGTCATTTTTGTTATAATGAAGAGAAAAAAGGAGGTCAGTATGGACTTAAATGAGATTCGCCAACAGATAGACACCGTTGATAATGAGATTGTGGCTTTGTTGGAAGAACGTATGAAATTGGTAACTCGAGTAAGTGCTTATAAACAACGCACCGGAAAGGCGATTTATGATCCCGAACGAGAGCAGGCCCTGTTAGACAAGGTAGGCGCTAGTGTCCTTAATCCCGAATATAAAGAAGCTATCGTCGCAAGTTTTGCGGATATTATGAAGCGTTCACGCATTTATCAAGCAAGTAAGCTGGAAGAAAGTAGGTATCTAGAATGAAAGTAAAACAATTAAGTGATAGTCAAGGTCTTTCTTACTTACATTTAGTAATGTTAAGTCTTTATGCAATCTTGTTAGGGGTGCTGGTTGGACTGATTGATGCTGTTTTTGGGCGCGTGCTGATAGGACTCTCGGAATTTCGTGACCACCATCTCTTTTATCTAGTCCCGGCACTTCCTTTAGCAGGTCTTTTGATAGTTTACCTTTACCAAAAGTTTGCGGGTAAGGCGGCACAGGGAATGGGCTTGATTTTCAAGGTTGGACATAATGAGGAGGATCAAGTCCCCCTAAGGTTAATTCCACTTGTGACTGTAACCACATGGCTGACCCACCTTTTCGGGGGTTCTGCAGGTCGTGAGGGAGTTGCTGTACAACTGGGGGCCACAGTTTCTCATGCTTTTAGTCGCTATTTTAAGCTCCCGAATGCTTCACGTATTTTCTTGATCATGGGTATGGCCGCTGGTTTTGGAGGACTCTTCCAAACACCAATCGCTGCGACCTTCTTTGCGCTTGAGGTCTTGACCCTAGGACAGTTAAGTCTGCCAATCTTGGTACCGACTCTTATTGCATCTTTTATGGCTAGTACGACAAGCCATCTCTTAGGTCTTGAAAAATTTAGCCACTTTGTCTCCGAAAGTTTGACTATTGACCTTGAGACGTTTATGAAATTAGCTCTTTTAGGTTTGGCCTTTGGTATTGCAGGAAATCTCTTTGCTTATCTCTTGTCACTAGCTAAAAAGAAAGTAGCAAGTCTGCTCCCAAATCCTTATTATCGTGTTCTCTTAGGAAGTGTCGTCTTAACCTGTCTTCTTTTGATTTTGTGGAAGGGACGCTATACAGGTCTTGGAACGAATTTGATTGCTTTAAGTGTTGGTGGTGGGACCATTTATCCATTGGATTGGCTCTTGAAATTGCTCTTGACCGTCTTTACCCTATCTCTTGGTTTCCAAGGAGGAGAAGTAACCCCTTTGTTTGCTATCGGAGCCAGTCTTGGTGCTGTTCTAGCACCAGTTTTAGGACTTCCAATTCCACTTGTAGCAGGTCTAGGCTATCTGTCTGTCTTTGGTAGCAGTACCAATACCCTTTTAGCCCCTATTTTCATTGGCGTTGAAGTCTTTGGTCCCGCTAATGCAGTCCCTTACGCGATTGTCATGGCTTTTGCTTATCTCATAAATCATAAGACGAGCATTTATGGACAACAAAAAATGCTAGAAATGCAATAAGATACTAGACATCCTGATAATTTTTTGATAAGATACTAAGAGTGTGTAATGGACACACAAAAATAACGGCTAATCCGCTGAGACACAGAGGTTGCTCTTAAGATTAGTAAGATAGGAGTATATAAAAATGAATCCATTGATCCAAAGTTTGACAGAAGGTCAACTTCGTACTGACATCCCATCATTCCGTCCTGGTGACACAGTTCGCGTTCACGCGAAAGTTGTCGAAGGAACTCGTGAACGTATCCAGATCTTTGAAGGTGTAGTTATTTCACGCAAAGGTCAAGGGATCTCAGAAATGTACACAGTTCGTAAAATTTCAAGCGGTATCGGTGTAGAACGTACTTTCCCAATCCACACTCCACGTGTTGAAAAGATTGAAGTTGTACGCTACGGTAAAGTCCGCCGTGCTAAACTTTACTACTTGCGTGCTTTGCAAGGTAAAGCTGCACGTATCAAAGAAATCCGTAAATAATTTACAGATTTCACATAAAAAATCTGTCCTCGTGGCAGATTTTTTCATAAGTCCTCTTAGTTAAATGGATATAACAACTCCCTCCTAAGGAGTCGTTGCTGGTTCGATTCCGGCAGGGGACATTTTTAAGTCTTTAACCAAGCGGTTTTAAAGCATTTTGTCCACATTTTTTTATCTTTTTATCATTATGTTCTTTTGGGGCTTGTAACGATAAGGTTTTAAGCTACTTTGCCCTAAATTTAAGCTAAATCTATTTGACGCCTATTGAACTATAGGTGTTTTTTTATAAGAAAAACCCTAGTCAGGATTAATCCTAACTAGGGCTCAAAATAGAATACAGATGATGTTAAGTATTCTGTTAACTCATTAATTGGAATTGGCAGTTGTATCTGTACTTGATGAAGCTTGTGTGTACTCGTAAGGATTGTTATCAACGTCGTCAACCCACTCATTACTCTGATCGGTTGAGCTTGCGTGATTGCTTCCTCCACCAGCACCTGCGGCGAAGGCTGCATCGTGACCTCCACCGCCTCCTCCGTTTGTGGCATAGGAGCCATCTTCTGGTCCGCCCCAACCTCGTCCACCTTCAGCAGGCTTGGACTTTTCTTGATTTCCATCTTGGTGGGGTGTTTGGTTGTTTTGTTTTTGATTTGGTGCTTGAACAGAAGGAGATGCTTGATCTTTATTTTCGTCTTTAGCATCTTTTTTTTCATCTTCTTTTGAAGTAGTAGTTGAAGATTTGGTCTTCTCTTTTTTATGATATGAACTACTTTTTGATGAGAGGGTGTGATAGATGTGATGCGTTTTTGCTGCAAGCTTTACAGGTTCTTTTAAATGTTTTGATAAAAAAACAAATAGAAAGAAGAAAGCTAGCAAAGAGAAGGTAATGATATTATATTTTTTTCTTTTCTTTTCAAATTTGGCTCCGTTCTTAGTCATAGATGAAGAGTAAAAATTACAGTAAAAAAACCAGGTTTCCCTGGTCCTAACTATTAGCGGCTTACACGACGGCGAGCTGCTTTTTTACGGTTTTCTTCGATGAAAGCCAATTTCTTTTCTTCTGGTTCGATAATGGTTTTCTTAACTGCGAAGACAGCACCTGCTACAGTAGCAGCAGTTCCGATAACGCCAGTAGCGACACCTTTAGCGAATGAATGTTTTTTAGCCATGAGACTATCCTCCGTATATGTTATAATATGCTTATATTATCTAAAAAAATATCTAGAATAGCAAGTGAAAACATTATGAAAACCAAACTTATTGTAGTAGCTGGTCCTACTGCTGTGGGAAAAACGGCGCTTGGGATTAAATTGGCCCAGCGCTTTAATGGCGAAATTATTTCAGGAGATAGCCAGCAGGTTTACCGACAATTGAATATAGGAACCGCCAAGGCTACTCCTGAAGAGCAGGCAGCAGCAGTGCATCATCTGATTGATGTTCGCGATGTTGACGAGTCCTATTCAGCCTATGATTTTGTGACAGAGGCAGAGGATGCCATTACTGATATTGTTAGTCGTGGCAAGGTGCCTATTATAGTAGGAGGGACAGGTCTCTATTTACAAAGCCTTCTAGAAGGGTATCACCTAGGAGGACAGGTAGATCAGGAGCAGGTTTTAGCCTATCGCTCGGAATTAGAGCAATTATCTGATCAGGAACTTTTTGAAAAGATTGATCGCTTAGGTATTGAGATTAAAGAGATTAACCGACGTCGTGCCACTAGAGCACTTGAGCTTCATCGTTTTTCGGAGAATCTTGAAAATACTGAGACGACTTATGACCCCTTTCTTATCGGATTAGATGATGAACGCTCCTTGATTTATGACCGTATCAATACACGAGTGGACAAGATGGTTGAACTTGGACTCTTGGAAGAGGCCAAGTGGCTGTATGATAATTATCCTGACGCCCAGTCAGCTCGTGGTATAGGCTACAAGGAGTTGTTTCCTTATTTTGCTGGGAGTCAGACCTTGGATAAAGCCTTGGAAAAACTTAAGCAAAATACGCGTCGATTTGCTAAACGTCAATTAACCTGGTTCAGAAATCGGATGACTGTTGAGTTTTATCAGATTTCTAGTCCAGAATATCCTGAAAATGTCATTCATGATCTTGAATTATTTTTAAATGAAAGGGAAGGAGAAAAGGTAGGTCAATCTTAGTTTTAAGGACCTATCTTTGCTATAATGGTAGTTATGACTAACGAAGAAAAAAAATTAGCCTATGAAATAATGCTAGCTCAGGCTAAGACGCTTTTTGCTAATGAAGACAATGCTTTGGCCAACTTTTCTAATGCCTCAGCTCTTTTGAATACAACTCTGCCAAATTCTGTGTTTACAGGCTTCTACCTGATGGATAATGTAAATAATGAGTTAATCCTTGGCCCTTTTCAAGGCAATGTTTCTTGTGTTCGAATTGCCCTAGGTAAGGGTGTTTGTGGCCAGTCTGCAGCAGAAAATAGAACCTTAATTGTCGAAGATGTTACCAAACACGCTAATTACATCGCTTGTGATTCCGCTGCTCGAAGTGAAATTGTTGTGCCAATGGTTAAAGATGGTAAAGTAGTTGGTGTTCTCGATCTGGATTCTCACCAAGTAGGAGACTATAACGACGTAGACCAAGATTATCTTGAAGCATTTGTCAAAATTCTACTCGAGAAAACCGAGCTTACATTTGGAATGTTTGAGGTAAACTAATGTATCAAGCCTTATATCGTAAATACCGTAGTCAGACCTTTGGCGAAATGATTGGTCAAAAAGTGATTTCAACCACGCTCAGACAGGCGGTAGAGTCAGGGAAAATCAGCCATGCCTATCTCTTTTCTGGGCCACGTGGTACCGGTAAAACCAGTGCGGCGAAAATCTTTGCCAAGGCTATGAACTGTCCTAATCAAGTTGGTGGGGAGCCATGTAATCACTGTGATATTTGTCGCGATATTACAAACGGAAGTCTCGAAGATGTTATTGAGATTGATGCGGCTTCAAATAATGGTGTTGATGAGATTCGTGAAATTCGTGACAAATCGACCTATGCCCCAAGTCGTGCGACTTACAAGGTCTATATTATTGACGAAGTTCACATGCTTTCGACAGGTGCCTTCAATGCTCTTTTGAAGACTTTGGAAGAACCAACTGAAAATGTGGTCTTTATCCTAGCGACCACCGAATTACATAAGATTCCAGCAACTATCCTTTCTCGTGTTCAACGCTTTGAGTTTAAATCGATCAAGCAGGGAGCTATTAAAGAGCACTTGGCTTCAATTCTGGAAAAAGAAGGACTGACCTTTGATGATGAGGCTTTGACTATTATTGCTCGTCGTGCGGAAGGTGGTATGCGTGATGCTTTGTCAATCTTAGACCAAGCACTGAGTCTGTCTCCTGACAATCATGTCAGCCAAGCCGTAGCTGAAGAAATCACTGGTTCTATTGGTTTGACAGCTTTGGATAGTTTCGTCGCTAACGTTCGCAATCAAGATACTACGCAAGCTTTATCAAATCTCGAAACCCTCTTTGATAATGGTAAGTCTATGAGCCGTTTTGCGACTGATCTCTTGGAGTATTTTCGTGATCTTTTGATTGTCAAAGCGGGTGGAGAGAACAGTCATCATAGTCCCCTTTTTGAAGAGAATCTTTCTCTGGAGCAAGACCGACTTTTCCAATTGATTGACTTGGTTACAAGTGCCTTGCCAGAAATTAAAACTGGAACACATCCTAAAATCTATGCGGAGATGCTGACTATAAAATTGTCAGAAACCCATAGTCAGATGTCACAAGAAATTCCAGGAAATTTACAAGAAGAGTTAGATAGTCTTCGTCGCGAAGTAGAAGGCCTACGTAAAGCTCTTAAAGAGGGCAAAGTCCAAGGAGAAGTAGCACCAACTCGAAAAGCCAAACCTGCTTATCAGTATAAGGTGGATCGTGAAAAGATTCTCACTATTATGCGTGAAACCATGGAAAATCCGCAGAAATCACGCCAATGTCTGGATGCCCTAAAGGCAACTTGGGCTGAAATCTTGGATTCTATTAGCCCACAAAATAGGGCCCTTTTGAATGGATCTGAGCCTGTATTAGCCAATCAGGAAAATGCCATCCTGGCTTTCAATGCTGCCTTTAATGCTCAACAGGTCATGAAACGCAGTGATCTCAATGATATGTTTGGCAATATCATGAGTTCAGCTGCCGGTTTCTCACCCAATATTATGGCTGTTCCAAAAGCAGAATTTGAAAAACTCCGAACAGAATTTGCACGAAGCCTCAAATCCAAGGAAGAATTAGAAAAAGAAGATCGTGAAGAATATATCCCTCAAGAACTTGAATTTCTCTCTGATGTTGTAGAAATAGAGGACTAAAAAGGTCCAGTGGACCTTTTTAGGTCTGAGCCCAGAAATGAAAAAGCGAGGAAGGACTGAACTGCACCCCAAAAGTTAGACAGAAAAAATCTAACTTTTGGGGTGTTTTTATTATGAAATTGACTTATGAAGATAAGGTTCAAATCTATGAACTTAGAAACCAAGGATATAGCTTAGAGCAGCTTTCAAATAAATTTGGGATAAACATTTCTAATCTTAGCTACATAATCAAATTGATTGATCGATACGGAATAGAAATCGCCAAAAAGGGAAAGAATCGTTACTACTTTCCTGAATTAAAACAAGAAATGATTGATAAAGTCCTATTTAAAGGCTATTCTCAAGATAGAGTTTCTCTCAAAATGCTCTCCCAAATCGTGGAACGCTTCCTAACTGGCTCGTACACTATAAGAAAAACGGGTACACTATTGTTGAGAAGACAAGAGAAAGGATACCTAAAATGGGACGTAAGCCAAAGAAAAAACTGAAAGAGATGACAGAGCTAGAGCGACTTCAAGCAGAAAATGAGTACTTGAGAGCGGAGAATGCAGTTCTAAAAAAGTTGAGAGAACTCCGATTGAGGGACGAAAAAGAGCAAGAAGAAAAACGGAAATTGTCCGAGGATTAGTAACAGAGTTTGCTTTAGAGATTCTTCTAAAGATTGTTAAGCTTGCTCGTTCGACCTATTATTACCACTTAAAACAGCTGGATCAAACGGATAATAATCAAACTATCAAGTTGAAATTCAATCTATTTTTACTGAGCATAAAGGGAATTACGGCTATCGTCGAATGACTCTTGAATTGAGGAATCGTGGCTTCGTAGTAAAACATACTAAGATTAGTAGTGAGGAAATCTCCGACGGGAGAAAGTACTCACTACTTTTTTCGTTATGTTAAAGT